>NZ_CP166679.1:2883501-3185252 GCF_041320605.1 Arenibacter antarcticus | reverse complement strand
CACCGGTATCCAAATCTTTAAGCATGGCGGCAAATTCAGGATTGGTATGCCGTTCTCCACGTTTTTTGTTCTTGAAATATTCATACGTCTCCTTCCGCGAAACCAAGGAAAGATGAACAGCATAATGAGATAGCTGCACATAAAAAGGTTTTCCCTCTGCAATACTCCCTTTCATAAATGCTTCTGCACGATCCGTAATTCCAAAAATATCCTTAGCATTTTCATCGTTCCAATGGCCACTTGGTTTACCGGCCCTTCTCATATTTGTAGGGTTTTGGATATTATTAGCCTCCAGGTACTCGTCGGATACTTTTGTAAATTCCTTTATATTTATAAATCCATCTTCAAAGATTTCACCGCCATTATTAGACGTCATTCCATCATCATAATCAAAACCGGCAACCTTTGGCTCCATGGCAATATGCCATTTGCCAAAATGGGCGGTTTTATATTTCGGATTTGCCTTTTTAATGGCTCTTGGAATCGTAAGCCAATCCGACGTTTTTTTATACCAATCCAAATCCTTGTTATAAATGTGTCTGGCTGCATTTTGCCCTAACATGATACTATGTCGGCTCGGGGAACAGATTGGATTGGGCGCATAACCTTCTGTAAACAAGATTCCAGATTTCGCAAGCTTATCCATATTCGGAGTCTCATAATAGTCACTTTCCGATTCCGGTATATTTGGGTCTGCCCTGTGCGACCTATGTGTCCACCCCTGATCATCGGTTAGAATGAAAATGATATTGGGACTTTTTTGTTTTACTTTTTTCGATCGGTTTATTCCGTTACATGAACCAAAAAGAAAGATAATAGCCAATACCAGTAGGTATCTTTTTTTAAACATTTCCATAACGCTATCTTATTTCTGGTTTAGTTTGTTATAAATTCCTTTCGTTGGCTGGGTGGCATTTTTCGGGATAAAGGTTTTAAGCCTTTCCTTTATTGCCGAATAATGTATATCGTCCGCAACATTTATCCATTCCTGTGGATCTGTTTCATGGTCATACAATTCCTCTTCCCCGTTTCCGTAGGAAGTATATCTAAACCGATTATCTCTTATAGAATGAAAAGATGGAGTTAAACTTGAAATAGCTGGACTGGTTTTTTTAGCTTTGGGATCGATTAATAGGGGAACCAAGCTCTCGCCTTCCAGTTTGTCAATTTGAGGCAAACCGCACAGTTCAATCAAGGTGGGATAAATATCTATTAGACTAACTGCTTGTTCGCATTCGTCTTTTGCCGCATTTTTAGGATCATAAATGATTAGTGGAACCCTAGTTACCTCCTCCCATAATGTGGCCTTTCGCCAATGTTCCTTTTCCCCTAAATGCCACCCGTGATCGCTCCATAGCACCACAATGGTGTTATCGGCATATTGGCTATTCTCCAACTCATCGAGCAATCGACCAAATTGTGCATCGGCATAACTTACGGCGGCGAGGTATGCCCGCACTGCATCTGGCCATTGATCTCGTTTTTTGATGGTCTCATGCTCGCTATTTACACTTGTATTATGTAGGTCGTTGTCATCACCAAAATTGGTTGTTGAGTAGGCTATATTCTTAGCGGACAATGGAACATCGTCTAGATCATTTTCTTTTATCAAAGGAAGATTTACTTCCTCCAAGGGATGTAGCTCAAAATACTTTTCGGGTACAAACCATGGAATATGCGGGCGGTAAATACCACAGGCCAGAAAGAATGGCTTGTCATGGTTACGATTAATTCTTTCCCTGACCCAATCCACAGTTTTGCCATCGAAGGTCAAGGAATCGGGTGAAGAAAAAGGACCCCATGCTAGGCTTCCGCTCACCTTAGTTATATTTCTCTTTTCCGGATTCTCTGCTTTTCCTACAATACTTTTGTCTTTATAATTGTCTGCAAATTCGTCCCAATCGTTTTCCTCATAGTGAAACTTGTGCAAAATCTTACCTGCACCGGCCACAAAATATCCGTTCTCCTTAAAATGTTTATTGAGGGTTCTTTCGCTTTTATAAAGATCTAGAGGGGTGTCCGTATTTTTGTAGACTCCAGTTCTACTAGGCCTTAACCCTGTTATTACCGAAGTTCGTGACGGGCAGCACATGGTGCCTGCACTATGTGCATTGCTAAACAAAATACCTTTCGCAGCTAACCTGTCGATATTCGGGGTAATACTCTGGGGATGTCCGAACATACTGCCTTCCCAATCATTTAGATCATCAAAGACGACAAATAAGACGTTTGGTCTTGCCATATCTTTTTGATTAGAGGAACAGTTACTCAATAGAAATCCTAAGCAAATCGTCAAGACTAAAAGTAGTCCCTTTGCTTTTGACACATCGTTTGTCTTCATTTTGGATACTATCACCTTGACTTTTTTAAATATCATTTAACTCCTACTTCTATTGCCCATTCCTGATAGGAATTTTTCATAGCCTCTACCATCCCAGGTTTTTCAGCACTTAAATCGCTTAATTCATGGGGATCATTCTCCAAATTGTACAGTTCCCAATCGGTAGTAGTTCCCTTTACCAATTTCATATCTCCGGACCTCATTGCCTTTGCCCCGGCAAATTCCCAATAAAAGGGCTTATCCCTAGTTATTGTCCGATTATTGAGAACTGGTAAAATACTCTGCCCTTTCAAGGGAATCAATAATTGGCCATTGGAAACTTCGCTATAATCCACTCCTGCCACTTCCAAAAACGTAGGCATAATATCCAATATGTGACCGAACTGATTTGATTCTATTCTAGATTCCTTTATTTCTTTTGCCCAGTATACTATACATGGAGATGCTATTCCTCCTTCATACATATCGTTTTTATACTGTCTATAAGGAGTATTTGATGCATTGGCCCATGGTTCCTTATAGGCTTTATAGGAGCCCTTTTCACCAATGACACTCCCGTCGATATCTAGATTCCGGCTTTCCACATTTTCGGCGCTACCACCATTGTCCGAAATAAAAACAATAAGGGTATTATCTAATTCCCCGGCCTTTTCTAATTGTTTTATTACTTTGCCAATGCCCTGATCCATTCGATCTACCATTGCTGCATATACCTGCATTCGGAAAGCCCAATCCTCTTTATTCTCTACAGAATCCCAAGAAGGTATGGTCAACGTTCGTGAAGATAAAATTGAGTTGCTTTTCACAATGCCTAACTCCAGTTGTTTTGCAAATCTGTTTTTTCGGATCTCATCCCAGCCTATAGTATACTTACCTTCATATTTAGCAATATCTTCGGGCAAAGCATGCAAAGGCCAATGGGGAGCGTTGTAGGCTAGATATAAGAAAAAGGGTTGGTCTGAATCTTTTGTTTCATGCTCCGAAATAAATGATATGGCCTTGTCAGTAAAAGCATCTGTCATATAAAAACCTTCGGACGGAGGATGCCATGATTCTCCATTATAGGCCATGACCCGCTTTCTTTCTTTTTGATCCAATAACTCATAGTAGCTACTTGCACCGCTTATCAAACCAAAATATTGGTCAAAACCTCTTTTGGTCGGCCAATGTTCCTTGCGCTCGCCTACATGCCATTTTCCGGACATATAGGTAGCATATCCTGCCCTTTTTAGCCCTTCTGCAAGGGTTATGGTTTGGTTGTTTAAAAATCCTTGATAGGGTCCGGGTTTTATCTCCTTTCCAGATTCGGATACCATACGCCCCATACCGGCTTCATGATGATACACTCCCGTCAAGAGCGATGCCCTTGTAGGGCAACATTTGGCTGCGTTATAGAAATTAGTAAACCGAACACCTTTGGCAGCCAGAAAATCGAGGTTAGGGGTGGCAATTTCACCTCCGTAACAGCCAATATCAGAATAGCCCATATCATCTGCCATGATCAGTACAATATTCGGACGCTTATCCTTAGGTTTTTCAACAGAACAGGAGCTAAGTGAAACCGCTAGCACCACTGTTCCTACATATAAAATAATTTTAATTATATTTTTTATAATCATGGCTTTTTCCCTATCATAATATCCTTATAATAAACCTCCATATTGGGTCCTTTGTGCACTTGCAATGCGATTATGCCCGAATCGGATTTCTTTTCTATTTCTTTATCTATAACATCAATAGTTTTATGCCCGTTAATAAAGTGCTGCAAATGATTACCATGGGCAACAATTCTATAGGCATTCCATTGTTCACTCTTTATATTTTCCTGAATGCTTTCACTATTTGCAAATTGATCTACAGATTTTTGTCCTTTTTCATCCACAACAACTGCTTCGCCTCTTTTTGCCAAAATACCCCTACCCTTTTCTTCATATAAAATTCCCGAATGTTGGGTTCCCGCTTCCATATCTGCCTGATACCCCCCTACAATAAACAAATCTTCATCAAGGACCTTTGATCGGTACTGTACCCCACTATTACCTCCAATGATTTTGTATTTAAACCTAAGTTCAAAATCGGAAAATGGAGTTTCAAAAATTAAAAAGGTGTTCCTTTCAATCTGATTTTCATCGGTTGTCCGCCCAACGATACAACCATTTTCTACAGACCAAATACGCGAATCTCCTGTCCATTTATCCAGATTTTCCCCGTTGAAGAGTGAAATTATTTCCACTTGTTCTTTGGATGTTTTCATTGGTGTCTTACAGGCAAAAAATAAAAGACATAGTGCTAAAGCGAAAAAGTTGATTTGCATAAAGTATGTTTTGGAGTTACTATTTCGATTCATGGTAAATTTTATGGTTTTTATCCCCTCCTGAAATTAAAAATGCCAGAAGATCGCTGAGCTCTTTCTCGTTTAACCGATTAATCAAACCAGGGGGCATAGCCGAAATGGGCGACTCGTCCTGTTTGATAATATCTTTCTTTTTAATAATCGTTGTCAAACTCGGGGAAAATGCGTTGGTACTTATTTCTAATTCACTTTTCGTCTCTTTTAGTACTTTACCAGTTACCACTCTTCCTTCTGGCAAATGATATTCGGTAAAACGATATCGGTCAGAAATACTACTCGATGGATCAATGATTGCTTCCGCCATATCGGAAATTGTAAACCGGGTACCTAATTGAGTTAATTCAGGGCCTGAATTGCCGCCAACCCCCTTTACGCTATGACAACTAACACATAATGATGCCTTGAAATAATTCTGCCCATTTTCATAATTCACCTTATTCTTATTATTTGCATATGCAGATTTCATAGTTGCAACGGTCCAGTTTTGCCCAGGCCCTTTGGGTTGCACTACGCCCTGCATCAAATTATTAGATTCCCGAACAGCCTCGGTAGCCAAAGCTTCAAAATATTGACGTTCAGCTATAGGAACATTGGTTAAAGCCCTTTCCTGAATTTTCCTGATATATTGGGCATAAGATTTACCTCCAGATTTCTTTAAAGCCCTGTTGTACCAATTAAAATACCTTTCCCTTAATTCGTTTGTCCAACCCCTTTTCAGAGTACTAAGACTTTTTGCGTAGCTTATATGTTGGGCATTCGGCATGTTTTGAAGCATTTCTTCGACTTGACTTCCATATTGCTCGTTTCTCCCGGAAATATCTCCTGATAAATAGTTGGCTTTTTGCTTCGCTGTGATTACAGTGTCCCGTTCCATCATTTTCAGTGTAGGCTCTATAATTGCGGGTATCTGTAAAAAGCTTAATGTTTTACATAGTTCTCTGTTGATGATATCTGTACTCTTGGGATATGCGGGAATCAACACATCCGTCAACCGTTTTATTACAGCCTCGGGTAATTTTTCTTCTGTTCTGATTAATAGTAATTCAATAGCTCTAATGAAATCTACCTGCTGTGACTCAGGCAGTGATGACCAATTAATTTCCAACAATTTATCTAGTACCCGAAATCTGTCCACATCAGTGCCATGCCGGGCAATGGATATAGCAAGTACAATTGTTTTTAAAGGAGATTTGCTGTTGTATATTTCGTTCTTCCAAATACTGTAATCCTGATTTTCCATGGCAATCCGGGCCGCAAATCTTGTAAACCGATCTGGGTGATCCAAATTCTCTATAATAAAATCGATTTTATCAGCAGCCTTTTGCTCATGAAGCACCTCCAACTCCCTCCGTAAATTCCTCTCGGCCGCCCCTTGGATGTTTTCAGTCAAGTTGCGAATCTCAGTCGACTCCTCGCCAGTGTATGTTAACTTGTACAAAGCAGATTCCAATCTTCTACCTCCGGTGAGAAAATACATGGAACCATCATGGCCCACAATACCGTTGGTCAATGGCAAGGGTACCCCGGACAAAAACTCCTCTATTTCGACGGAATAGCTACTCCCTTTTGGAGTAAGACTCGCGAAATACATTGTGCCATAACTCCAGTCAAAAAGATACAATCCATTTTGATAGTAGGACGGAAACCTTAATCCTTCCCCATTCATCAGGCCGGTAGGTGAACCCTGTCCTAGATTAGCTATTCCGGGAAGGTTGTCGGGATATTCCTCCGGAAATTTTCCAGTTCCTTTGCGCCAACCAAACTCACTGCCACTCGTAAGGTGACAAAGACGTATAGGCCGATACCAAGGCATCCCCAAATCCAATTCCATGTCAGAGTCAAAACCGAAAAGTTCACCGTCCTGATTGAAGGCAATATCATAGGTATTCCGCATTCCTACGTTATGAACCGTCCATTCTTCACTTTCTAAATCAATTTTTGCTACCCATCCGCCAGGTGCCATTATTTCATTGGCATGACCACTGGGGTCTGTTATTACGGGTAATATATTGTCTTCACCCCAGACTTTCGGCACATAACTGTCCAATCCATCTGGAATTACTATTCGATTACCTAGCACGACATACAACGAATTTTTATCGGGAGACAATTCTATATTATGGGGGCCATGTTCCCCAAAACTACCTTTAAAAACTCTTAGGGTATCTACCTTATCCAAATTCCCATCTCCGCTAGCGTCTGTGATTTTATATAACCCGCTATGAATAAGCAAATCACGGTTGACATTTGAATTAACCAATGCGTAGAGCACATCTTTATGCCAAAGCAAACCTTGTGCAAGGCCAATCTCTACATCTAGTCTTTTAACTGCTAGGCTATCTAGTTTATTGGTCTCACTGGGTAGTGTTATCTGATACAAATAACCAAACTGATCCGAAGTATACAGCCTGCCAAGATCATCTTGCGTTATACTTACCCAAGAGCCCTGTTGGTGCTCCTCGGGACTATACATTTTCTCAATAACAAATCCTTTGGGAATACTAATGTTATCCATTAAAATACGCTCGTTTATTGCCCCATCCGTTTCAGACTTACAGGATAATAAGATAAGCAGCATGCTCGTTAACAGGTAGCGAGCGATAGCGATTTTTTTATATGGAATGATCGGTTGTAATTTCACACAGATGATCTTTAAACTGTTAAAACTATATATGTTAGTGTATTTAACTTTGGGATCAATGATTTCTGATACTGTCCAATTCCGACAATAGTTCCCTAACCAATTCGGGTTTTTTATTGTATAAATTGTTGGTTTCAGAAGGATCCTCTACCATGTTGTAGAGCTGACCTACTGGTTCCCCAGCCTTTGGTTCAACAACAATGGGTATCGAAAATCCTCCAGATCCTCTTTTCTCAATGAGTTTCCAATCCCCTTTCCTAAGGGCAAAATAACCCATGGATGAGTGGTGAACAATTGGCCTTGCTTCAGCTTTCTTTTCATCATCCTCCAATAAAATGGGATAGATACTCTGACTATCCTCCCCGGTTCTATCGTTTAACTGTATACCAACTATATCGCCACAAGTTGCAATCAAATTCGTCAGCGTCGTTTTGAAATTACTTACCGATCCCGCTTTCACCTTCCCCGGCCATCGCACTATAAATGGTATTCTGTGACCACCTTCATATATATCCGCTTTCATACCACGATATTTATAGGCAGCCTTATGATTAAATTGTGCTATAAAATCTGGCTTCCAGAACGGACCATTATCGCTTGCGAAAATCACGATCGTATTTTCTGATAACTTGTTTTCATCCAAACTTTTTAGGAAACTTCCCACTTGGGCATCCACCATTTGCACAAAATCGCCATATTGACCAGCTCCTGAAGCGCCTTCATAATCTTTTTTTGGCACCCAGGGTGAATGAGGGGCAGCCAAAGGCAAGTACAGAAAGAATGGTTTTTTGCTCTGTGATTGGGATTTAACAAATTCTTTAGCCTTATCTATAAAACGTGGTAAAACATCATAAAAATCAAAGTCTTTGGCTATGCGTCCCGGTCTCCAAAAAGCTCCAGTAGCATAAGACCCCGTATCCAGATCGTTTCCTGGCGTATAGTCGTTTGGCAAGGCAGTTAAAACATCATTTTCCAAATAGCAATAGGGGTCCATATCTAATGATGCGGGCAAAATGTAACTGTAATCAAATCCGTGGTTCAAGGGCCCATCTGTAGGTTTTTTTGTGAAATCGATCCAATCTCCGTTCATTTCAGTAATCAGCCCAAATTCGTTGATGTAGGCAGTTTTACTGTTTATGGAGTCTTTATAGCCTTCTTTTAAGACCCAATCCAGTCCCAAATGCCATTTTCCGATTACCCCGGTGGTATACCCATTTTCTTTTAATAATGAAGCCGCGGTAATCCTATCTTTTTCCAGCAGTGCCTGACCATAACCTCGCAGCACTCCTGTAGGCAACTGGGACCGCCAGGAATATCTCCCTGTTAAAATTCCATACCTGGTAGGCGTGCAAACCGCTGAAGGCGAGTGCGCATCTGTAAACCTCATCCCTTCCGATGCCAATCGATCAATGTTCGGGGTTTTAATCTGAGACTCCGAGTTGTAAATGGATACATCTCCATACCCCATATCATCGGCTAAAATATAGATGATATTAGGAGGTTTTATGGTTTCCATTTTTTCGGAACAACTTAACAAAACCAATAATCCCATAAATAAATAAACTGTACTATTTTTGATTTTCATACGATAAAAAGTTTCTTTTACTTAGTGGGTTACACGTATTTCTATAGTCAATGTCCTAGCTTAAATTCTAAATAGCATTGCTTTTTTATTTAAATTGTTCCACTCCTGATATTTCAGAATTTGCACCATAGGAAGTCACTTTTTTTAATGCCTGGCCATCCACTGAAAGTTGGCTCACATTAAAGCTCTTGACGTCCTTAATTACTAATTGTCCATTTTCCGAGAGCGATGTAATGCTCCCACCTTCAATTTTCAGACCTTTTACATCATCAAAAACATATGCGGGACGAAAATCTTGTTCACGAACACTTAACCTTACATTTTTCATTTCCAAACCAGACACATGTCTTACATAAAAACCCCATGAAGGGAGTTCTCCGAACATGGAGAATTCAGGGTAAGAAGAAGCTTTTTCTGGGACGGTATTAAGACGCCAGGTAGGCATATAGGCATACCCTTTATCTCCACGTCCGGGATAGGATATGGAGACATTTTCTAAAGTGATATCTTCCACATCATAACCTGGCAATCCAGAAATTGAGGCGGGAAATACATTGTGAAAAAACCGTGGTTCTGGTCCTCTTATAGTGTATTTAAGATCGGGCTTGGAAAACGGGATATGCACGTTTAAATTTTTAATTTTCACATTTCTAATGGCGCCTATTTTTCCATCTACATTTCTATGTCCTAGCTTAATAAAAAGGGCGTTTCCAGTAGTGGTCGCAGACACATTAGTTACAACTACATTTTCTATGGTTCCACCATCAACTGCTTCAAACGCAAGCGCAGATCGAAAGGTGTCGAAAATTGTGATGTTCTCTATAATGATGTTCTTAAACCCCCCAACGGAAGCTGTACCAAACTTTATGGCACTAGCACTGGATCTAATGGTGCAATTAGCGATATAGATATTTTGGTTAAGGAAGCCTTTTGTATGGGATTTGAGACATATCCCGTCATCAGCGGCGTTTACATAACTATTGGTAATGCGAACATTTGTGCAGTCACTAATGTCGATGCCATCATTATTCCAGTAAACATCACTATCCACCCGGATATTATCGATAACCAGGTCTGTACACTTGTCATACGTCTGTACCCAACTCGCCGCATTCTTCAGCGTAACACCAGAAACCTCAATTTGGCTACAATTAACTATTTCAATAAGTTGAGGTCGCAAAACTTCGCTAGGTCTATTTCTATGAAGGTTGTAATGGATACTATCGAGTTTTCCCACATAAAAAAGACTATCCAACTGTAACGCCAACTTTTGGCCCTGACCATCAATAATGCCTTCTCCGGTAATTGCAATTTTATTTTGTCCGTCAGCCAAAACAAGGGACTTCCACCGGTTTAATCCCTTATAATCATAGGGATTGGTGCTTCCCAACAGTATGGCTTCTTTCTTCAAATGCAGTTCAACTCCCGATTTAAGAATGATACTTCCCGTAAGAAAAACGCCTTCTGACACAATTACCCTACCTCCACCGTTTTTATGGGCAGTATCTATAGCCGATTGAATTGCGGTAGAGGACAAAGTTTTTCCATCATTCTTGGCTCCGAAGTCCGTTATGGCATACTCTTGTGCCAGAATGCCGCTAGAGACAGATAAAACGAGAATGCTGGTTAATAATTTCGATAAAATAATGCGGTACATAATTCTTGAAATCATAATTTTCACAGTTTATAATATTCCTCCCAACCCTTCCTTGGCTGTGCTCCTGTGAGCATCATATTTGCAAGGGGATTATTGGTAACCTGTTTCGTTTCGCGGTCAAAAATCAATTTCGTATTTAACCTTTGCGCCAAAACACCCAAATTGAAAACTTGACTCAATGGTCCTGCAATATCAAATGATGACCGGCATTTCTCCTCCCCTTTACAAGAAAGTAAAAAGTTTTCAAAGTGATTTGATGGACTTTCGGGTACCAATGGTAGACTTGACTCCATTTCCTTCGCCTTTTTTGCTGGGATAATTGATAATGGACTACTGTGTGAGCCTCCCTTAAAAATCAAATCTTTTCCGTAAATAATTTTCCCAGGCCTTAATTTTGTAGGCTCCAATTTTCCATCACTTGGTGGGGGAATATCTGAATCCGTAGTTGAAACACCATAGCCTTTTGGAAGTGGTGGTTGATTGTTCACCCCATCATACCATGTGATATCTAGCGCCGGCATATTCCCCCTTTCAGGAAATTTAAATACAAGAGTTGATGACATAGGAAAGAAAAAAGGATTGTGCCCTTCCAGCATAACTGGATCTACTTCATACGGTAGTCCAAGTTCAAGAAACTCATGTGCTGTATCCATTATATGTGCACCCCAATCCCCAAGTGCACCCATACCAAAATCGTACCAACAGCGCCATTGTCCGTTTACAAAATCCTTGTTGTAATCGTGCTCTGAGGCAGTACTGAGCCAAGTATCCCAATCCAATGTTGTAGGTATAGCTTCTTTTGCGGGATATTTGGTCATATTTACATTAAAACTATGCCAACGTCTTCGACCATTCATATGGGCCGTTATAGCCGTAATATCTTTGATAATACCCGCTTCCTTCCATGCCTTGAACTGAAAATAATTCTCACCAGAATGCCCTTGATTTCCCATCTGGGTCACCACATTATGCCTCTCAGCACAACTCATCATCAATGCTACTTCATTAAAAGTTCTTGCCATAGGTTTTTCAACATATACATGAATGCCTAAGGACATGGCGAGCATCGTAATTGGAAAGTGCGAGAAATCGGGTGTTCCCACACTAACTGCTTCAATTTTATTTCCCATTGCATCGAACATTTCCCTAAAATCCTTAAAATGGGGGATATCGGGAAACATCTCCATAACTTCCAGCGTATGTGGCGCTCCCATATCCACATCACATAATGCAACAATATTGGCTAGACCAGTTGCATGCAGGGATTTAATTATTCCACCACCTCTATTACCAATTCCACAACACGCTAAATTTACTTTGTCACTTGGGGCAATATGGCCAAAAGTTTGTCCCAAAACAGTTGAGGGTATTATAGAGAAGCCGGCAATACCTACTAAAGCGGAGGCACTAGTTTTTACAAAATTTCTTCTTTCCATTAGTTGAATTTATTAGGAGTATGTATAAAAAATTAATGGATTAAAGGACGGAATTAGACATATTTCAATCTTTGCAAAGACATTAAATACCTCAATGCTTCCGCTTTTTAATATCCAAATATTAAACGTTTCTCTTATTGTAGACTAAATAAGTTCGTCTAAAAATCGTTGTTGAACCATATGGTTTATGGCAATTTCTGTGTATGAACCGATCCTTTTAGGTATAGACAGGCCAATATGACCTGTCCATACTAAAAAACCAACTAAACAAACATTTTGCTTTAATAGCCTGGGTTCTGGCCCAAATTATTTGAAGACAAATCGATCTCCTGTTGCGGAATAGGACGCAATAAATGGTGGGCATCCAAACTTCCACTGGCAGCGGTCCAAGGGTTGTATTTTGTAGCTCTTTCGATTAACTTTCCAGTACGCTTTAAATCATACCATCTAACATACTCTCCCATCAATTCCCTTGCGCGCTCATCTAGAATCATATCGATATCAATAGTGGCTGCTGTGGCCCTATAAGACTTTGAAGTTAAAGAGGAAACATCTTCTGGATTAGATGCCTGCAATGGATCAGCTCCTGCGTTAGCGCCCAAAGCACGGTCTACAATTGCATTGTAATATACATCAGCCGATCCTAAGTTTCCACCTGAAGCACCTTTAACAAGTGCTTCAGCAGCAATCAAATAAGCCTCAGCTGATCGGAATAACGCAAAATCGAACGTACCCAATGCATCACCGTATGGTATGCCGGGTTCCCAAAACTTCCACATCATTGGAGCCTTATAGGAGTCGTGGTATTTTGAAACCGTTATTCTGCCAAATTGGTCTGTATTGATTACAGCGTAGGGTAGTGTCCCCCCAACATCGAGGCCTCTTTCTGCCAAACTTGTAGCCGGATTATTCCAAGGTCTGAACTCTACCACTACATCCCCCTTATTAATATCTATTGGATCGGAACTATTGGTAGGTTTAAATCCAGAAACTTTTTTTAACGCATATAATTTACCTAAAAAGTTATGATTGTAACGGGTATCAATTTCTGGATCGAACAAGCGGTAAATCCCCGGGGTTGTATTAAAGTGGGATTGATATCGGTTATACGCACTTGAACGAGCTATGGAACCAGGAACATCGTCTGCCCCCCCTCCAAATATAGAGTGATAATCATTACCGATTACCGCATTACTATTAGTGTCATCACCGCCATTGGTAAGGTCGTCCGTGTTAAACTGAATTGCAAATACTATTTCATTATTTTCAGCATTCTGGGTACTTGGATTTTCGGTTTCCATCAACGGATTTTCATTTCGTTTTGGAAAAAGATCACTATAGTTTGTAGCTAAGGGGTAATTTGCAATAACTTTGTCCGCAAAATCTAGCGCCATATCAAAATCAGCATTACTACCTCCTAAAGAATTGTTGAAATTCCATCCACGGGTTAGATATACCCTTGCCAATATAAATTGGGCAGTACCCTTTGTAACCCTGCCATAATCAGAAGCTTTTGCAGGTAAAATACTTTCAGCCTCAGTCAAATCAGTAATTATCTGTGTATATACCTGAGCTGCAGCTATTTTGACCACTTCCTTATTAGAAGCTTTAGTCTCATTTAATGGCATGGGAATATCTCCCCATTGTTGAACAGCATAGAAGAGGGCAAGTGAACGCAAAACCTTTGCTTCCGCCACTCTAACGGCCTTTAATCCATCCTCCATCCCTTGTACATTTTCGGAACGATCCACTACAGTATTGGCCCTATTAATTTCCCTATACAAAAGGTTCCACAACAATTCCAGCGGTTCGTACCCAGCGCCAAAATTTATATCATATGAATCCACTGGAGGTCCCTGGGTTATAGTCGCTTCGTCCCACTTTCCTTCACTGAACATATCGGTACCTCTAAGAACCAAGGATCGCTCTTGAATTATATCTCGCCAAAGTGGGTATATTGATCTTACTAGATCTTCAAAGCCATCTTGGGATATATAATAATTATCAGCGGTCTGAAGTGAAATTGGATCCTCATCCAATAAATCACTGCAGGAAACCACAGAAAAGACCAAAGCAATTAGGGTCAACACTTGCCATTTTTTATATTTTTTCATTTTATCTTTATTTTTTGTGAAACATTCAAACTTTTTAACTTAACCGACTAACTCAAAAAGTTATATTTAATCCCAATGCATACATCGCGAACGGTACGTCATCGCTGTTAATTCCCGAATTGTATTCGGGACTAAACCCTTTCGTGTTCGTAAACAAGAACGGATTTGTGGCCTGCGCATAAATTCGTAAGTGACCTATATTCAAACGATTTATTAAGTCATGGGGTAAAGTGTAGCCCAAAGTGATATCCGAAATCCGAACAAAATTGGCATCTACAATGGAAAATGAATCTTTAGGAGCTTTTCCTGAACCTCCAGCTCCTTCCAATCCAAAGTAATTATTGGTTGGGTTGGTACTTGTCCAGAAGTCAAGCGTTGCATCCACGTTATAACGATCACCATCCACCTCGCCAAACGTTCCTGTTAGGTAGCTACTCTTCCATTTCACACCTTGCCGGGTATAGATGAAGAATGAAAAATCGAAGTCTTTATAATTAAATTGATTCCGAATACCCATAATGTAATCAGGGGTCTCTGATCCGACGATTACCCGATCATCATCTTCTGTAATTTTGCCATCACCATTTTGATCTATAAACTTTACATTACCAGGTTTATATCCAAATGTTGCGGCTTCGTCAGCTTCGCTGGTTTGCCAAATTCCTGCCACTTCATAGTAATAAAGTGGTTGCACGGACTCTCCCACAAACCTGTTGTTTCCTATGTCTCTGGAAATACCTCCCGCTAATTTGGTAACCTCATTCTCATTTTTGGTGAAATTTATGGACGTAGACCATCTAAAATCTTCATTATATATATTGACGGTATTCAAAAGAATCTCTATCCCCTTATTCCTTATTTCGCCAACATTGTCCACTATATCGGAAAACCCCGTTGAATTCGGTATTTTATCCCCTAAGATCAAGTCTACGGTTTTTCTATCATAAACTTCTATCGCGGTCGATATTCTATTGTTGAAAAGACCCATATTTAGGCCAAAATTAAATTCCTTACTTCGCTCCCAAACCAAGTTTTTATTTGCGAGGTTGTTGATAGCAAACCCATATGCCGGAGAACCGCCAAAATCGTACTGTGTTTGGGATACCGTAGACTGGGTCTCATAAGGATTTATTGAGGTTGCATTACCCACTTCCCCATAACTAGCCCTCAATTTCAAATCTGAGAACAGGTTTGCATTTTTGATGAAATCTTCATCACCCAGTTGCCATGCTAAGGCCACTGACGGAAAAAATTGCCATTTGTTACCTTCGGACAATACAGATGCCCCGTCAGTTCGGCCAGTTAGAGTCAATAAATATTTATCTTTAAAACTATAATTAACCCTACCCATATAGGAAATCAAGGCTTTCTCGGTCAAACTAGATTCATTCAAAGTAACCTCGCCATCGCCAAGGGAATACCATAGGGATCTAAACGGCAGATCTTTTACATCTATCCTCGAGAATTGCCCTCTTTCATGAAAAATACTATGCAAGCCTGTTATGGTTAAATTGTGAGAACCAGAATTTAAATTGTAGGTTATAGTATTGTCTAAGGTATAGGAAGATATATCAGTTGTCTGAAGATTGACTTTAGGCAAGAGCGTGGTTTTTTGGGACTTGGTATATGTGCCTCTATAATCACCTTCCCTTTGGTTAGATACTGCGGTAGAGAGCGAAGATCTGAATGACAACCCTTTAACAGGTGTAAAATCCACATAAGCGTTAGCCAATAAAGATGAACGACGGGTTTCAAGGACAAAATTTTCAGGATCAATCTCGACCAATGGGTGTATTACCTGATTGTCATTAATTCCCATAAAAACCGCATACCCATTCCAATCTTTGTCTTGAGCCTGATCTTGTGGCAATAAATCGTCATAAAAATTGGTTCCTGTCGGTCTTGCCCGATAAGCTGACCGCAGCGCCTCGGTCCCTGCGAGATTTTGTTTACTATAGGTGTAGTACGTCGACATACCTACTTTTAATTTATCATTTAAAATACTTTGTATTCCTCCTTTTACGGTATATCTTTTAAATCCCGTTTCCAAAGTATTCCCCTCTTCGTTTAAATATCCTGCTGAAAAGTCGTAGGTAGTTTTATCCGAGCCACCGGATAGCGAAATGTCATGGGTACTTTGCAATGCCGCACCTGTAACCAAATCGAGCCAATCGACTGTTCTTCCATTTTGGACATTGGCCAATTCACTGTCGGTTATATTACGCGGCTGTTTTCCAGTTTCTTGTGGTCGTAATACATAGTTCTTGTTATAAAATTGTTGTGCGTTCATCATATTGGGGAGGTGAGTGGGCACTTTTATACCTGTATAATTTTTATAGGTCACTTTCGGCTTACCTGATACCCCTTTCTTGGTTGTGATTATAATAACACCATTGGCGCCACGTGAACCATAAATAGCCGTAGATGATGCATCTTTTAATACATCCATTGCCGCAATATCATTGGGGTTAATTACATTTATATCACCCCCAACAACCCCATCAATTACCACAAGGGGCGCACTTGACTCACTATCACCGAAACTACTGAGCCCTCGGATATCTATGGTAAAACCATCTCCCGGTCTACCTTTTACTTTATTGATATTAATACCCGTTACCTGACCTTGCAGTGCTGCGGCGGCTTGCACGGGGTTTGATCTAACAATATCTTGAGTGCTGATAGAGGATACCGCTCCAGTTAAATCCCTTCTTTTCTGGGTCCCGTAACCAACCACAACAACCTCTTCTAGACCAGCTGCATCAATGGCAAGAGTTACGGTTATATTCTTTTGCCCATTGACCGAGATTTCTTTGGTTTCAAAACCAATATAAGATATCTGAATGGTAGCTTTTTCATCGGTAACCGAAAGCGAAAAACTTCCATCAAAATCGCTTTGGGTACCATTAGTGGTACCTTTCTCGATAATGCTCGCACCTGGCAATGGCACACCTACTTCGTCTAATACCATACCCGAGATTTCAAATTGCTGCTGTAGAAACACTTTGGAAGGCTGGCCAGATGCATTCCGCTCATGGATTACAATGCGATTTTTTTGGGAGAGTTCAAATTCTACCTCACTATGGGATAAACTTTGTTTTAAGAGCTCATCTACTCCAATTTCTCCTTTCTTCAATTGTACCTTAGGAGCGTTGGCAAACAAATCGGCAGGATATAAAAATCGATACTTTGTTTGGTCCTGAATAATTTCAAAGACCTCATCTACAGAAACTACCTTGTCAACGTCAATAGAAATTTTTACTTGAGAAAATGATTTTTCAGTAGTAAATCCAAAAACGGTTGTGCACAATAAGAAGATAAAGGCTTTCATAATCAAAAATAGCACCCGAATTCTGACGAATGACCGCGACTTAATTAATTTAATTTTCATAAATTTACATGGTATTGGTTGGACATTAGTTTAGGTAATACACTCTAAAGGGACGAAGTTGATGCACCGCTAAATGTTCTCCTTCGTTCCCTTTTTCTTTAATAGAATTATTTTAAGAGAATTGTTTTATTAATAATTTCATAATCCTTTATGATCCCGAAATTTTTAATTGTATTCAATATATCTTCTATATTTTGATCTCTCCCTAGGGCTCCGTTAAATAGCGCTTTTTCCAGTTCAGGCACCTCAAAATTAACATCGATATCATACCAGCGCGATAACACTTTCATAATCTCCCCCAGAGGTTTTCTACGAAAACTAAAATCACCGTTTTTCCAGGAAATCTCACTATCAACATTAACGGTAGCAATGTCTATGCTATCATCATTAAGATTAAGGTTTGCTTGCTGCGAGGGCTCCAACACTATTTTGGTCGTTACCGTACTCACAGAAACCTTACCCTCCACTAAAGTTGTATATATATTTTTTTCGTTCTTATACGCCTTTATATTAAATTCTGTACCCAATACTTCTATTTCTTGAAATTGATTGGATACAATAAATTTTGAGCCTTCCTGTTCAGTGCTTGGGGAAACAACAAAGTACCCTTCACCATATACAAGTTCAACTTTACGAGTATCTCCTTTGATGAAGTTTACTGGATACTTAAGCTGTGACTCGGAATTTAACCACACTTCTGTTTTATCAGCAAGAACCAGGTGAAACATTCCTCCTCGAGGTATGGTTAATATATTGTTTGCCAATTTCGTTTTATTACCCTCCTCTGCTATATACTCAATTTTTTCACCATTGCTTTTGGCATTATGCATTTGATAAGAAGTACCCTTTTCCAAATTAATTTGGGAGCCGTCTTCCAAGGTTAAAGTTGCTTTATTGGAACCAACCTCAATGTTATTATTAACTATTCTAGGAGTTGTTTCAATGTTCTTATTGAAAATATCATCTTTAAGGAAATAGCCCGTGACTAATAAACCTGCAAAAACTGCTGCAGCGGCATAACTTATAACTTGACGCCATTTTTTGAGTCTTATAGTCGTTTTTTCTTCGACCATTAATTCTTGTAGATTTCTTTTTAAATCATTAGCTTCGAATTGCCTCATTTCGAATTCGACTGCATAATTTGTTTGGACATAAGAATTGAACAAATGTTCATTTTTAGGATCCTGCAACCAAATCTCTAACTCATCCAAATCCGCTATGGAGGCTTGGTGTGTCAAGAATTTGGTTATTAGATGCTTTGCTTTTTGATTATTCATTGGAATAGTACTATTTACACCTATTACGTGTAAAAATTACTCAACCCTAACTTTTTTGACATTTATTTTTATATATTACTTAAATATCACACTAATTATTACCATATTACTAAATGCTTAACACCTATTCGGATAACTCAGAATTTATTAATGCTTTGAAATCTGGTGACTCCAAAGCCTATACTTTACTTGTTGATATGTACCATCATAGGCTTTGCCTTTATGCCTATAGTCTCATAAAAAATCAAAAATCGGCAGAAGATATTGTACAAAATGTTATTATCCGTACTTGGAAGAAACGAAACCTATTAAATTGTGATTTTGAAATTAGAAGTTTTTTGTATAAATCGGTTCATAATGAATTTATCGATGAACATCGCAAACAAAAATTGGTTGTTCCCCTTGAAGAAAAATATATTAAAGCGCTTACAACTATTATTGAAGATGAAGATGAGTGCGCTTTGGAACGTAAAATAGAATTAGTAAAACGAGAAATTCAAAATCTACCTCCCAAATGTAAAGAAATATTCATTCTCAGTAAACAGGATGGACTTACTAACCTAGAAATTTCAGAGTATAAAAATGTTTCCGTAAAATCGGTTGAAGCCCATATAACTAAGGCCTTTACTATTCTCAGAAAATCAATTGGAGATGAAGTAGATATCGTTATGTTTCTATTAGTTCGAAAACTCAACAGTAATCTGCGCCAAATTAGAAAGGAATAACTCCACTGACGGCTTCAGAAGTGCGAAAGTGACCATACAGGTCTGTAAATTCGAATTAACAACTGTCCTATTTTTGAGGAAGCCTACACACCCATTGCCTTTTTCAATTGTTTAAAGATCCAGAGAGCAGCTTCCACCTTGTTTGTTGGGATTTTAAGCTTGGGGATATTAACCTTGGCAGCACTTCATTCATTGGTGGGTAGCCCCATGAGGTAGGTGAAATAGAATTTCAGATTATTTATTAAATTCTTATGAGCCTCCTAGTTCACTACAAAATTTCTATTGTATTTAAACATGGCATCAACTCTTTTTTCGGTACTTTTATAGAATTGGTCACGACTAAATCTCCGTTTGACCACCTTTCCGTTAAAAGTCGATTCCGACCCCCTATATATACTCTAGGGAGAAAAGCTGTATCGGCTGGAAACGTCCTTTCGGCTTCAGATCGCATTTTCTGATTAATGGTTATCATTGGAATTTCGCGAGAGCTATATCCATGCCCAAAAGTAGCGTATAAAACTTATAACCGTGAAATCATTTAGCTAATGAGAATCTGTTGTCACCCTGTTCTAGGAGGCAAGATACGCTATATAGTTGGCTATTCTTCAAATATGAATTCACCGATTAGTGGTAAATGATCGGAGGCATAATCTTCCTTTACTGTATAGTAATTTAATAATTTTAAACTTTTTGTTGCCATATCGTTTACCATTATGTAATCTATGGTAGTGTTTGGATTTATTTGTGGAAAGGTCAGGGGACAAAAGGTACATCCCGTCATTTCATTTCTTATTTCATCCATTACTTTGTTGTCCGGCTCCATATTGAAATCAGCCCCAACTATAACTGGATAATCCTTATGCAAACTTAGGACCTCCATCATTTTTTCTGTCTGTAACAATCTATTCTTATCAGATAAATGATCAAAGTGTGTCGACATAAAAACGACATCCATATTATTGACTTCCACAATAATTAAGGCCAATCCGCGAATCTCCCCATCGGAACCTGGAGACACCGGTAAGCGATATGCTTTACTTTCTTTTATAGGAAATCGGGAAAGTATGGCCACCCCATAGTCTCCTTCCGAACGATCTACCGCTTTCGCAAAAAAGTATTCCATATTTGTCAGTTTTCCAAGTTCCATTGCTTGATTTGAATCCAATCCAGACCTTTTCGTATACACATCTACTTCCTGCAATGCTACAATATCGGGTTTATTTCTGTTGATGACATCTGCAATAGCGGCAAGATCAGTCCCTCCCCAATTGGAGGAAGGAGGACTTGCAATTCTCATATTGTAGCTCATTACTTTTATAGAAGGGGCCTCATCCAATTTAGGATCCATTCCAGCACTCTGAGCCCATATTGATGCGAAACAAATGAGTGATAAGCTTATTGTGAAAAGTAAGCTCTTTATACTATTATGATTAAAATAATTGTGTTTAAACATGTCGAATAAAGTTTATAATGATATTTTAACAGGGTTTCCAGTTTTAACGGATTCATCACATGCAAGTGCGATTCGCAAGCTATTAATAGCATCGTTAACAGAGTCGGTTAGGTCAAGGTCTTCCTGGATCGCCTTAAGGAAAAAACCTTGTTCCCTGTTACATAGTTCTTGATGATCTGGCTCATCTTCTAGATCGATCCACTTATCCTCTTTTAGAAACTGATTGTTTTCATCCAGTTCGGCGTAATGACAACGTAGAGATTCCGTTTTAGTATGGGAGTCCACCGAATCTGATTTACCCGTAGCACTGGCATTTTTGGCCACAATGGATACTGACCCATTTGGCCCAATGACATCTTTTACAAAAAACGCTGTTTCACTAATCATTGGTCCCCATCCTGCCTCATACCAGCCTATAGAACCGTCCTCAAAGTGAAGCTGCAATTGACCATAGTTATAGTTATCTTTAGGAATATCATTGGTCAACCTAGCTCCAATGGCCGACACCTGTACTGGTTTTGAACGGGCCATTTGACACATAACATCTATATAATGAACTCCACAGTCTACAATGGGGCTAAGGCTTTCCATTAGATTTCGGTGAACGTCCCACATTCTCCCATGGCTTTGTTGATTTAAGTTCATCCGCATTACCAAAGGTTTTCCTAAATCATGACTTAATTCTATAAATCGCTCCCAAGAGGGGTGGTATCTCAAAATATAGCCGACCACTAATTTTTTATTATACTTTTTTGCGGCCTCTGCCACTCGGACCGAACCTTCTATGGTATCCGCCAAAGGCTTTTCTACAAAAACATGGCATCCCATTTCCATAGCTTTTATGGCGTATTTTTCATGGGTATCCGGATAGGTAGAAATACAGACGGCATCTGCTTGGGCCTCCGTCAAAGCAGTTTCAAAATCATCGTACAGCTCATATTTACCTCCCAATTTCGCGTTTAATTCCACTTTGCTTTCGCCTCTCGATACCAGACCACATATTTCGAAACCATCTGAGAGGTGATAGGACATCGCATGAGATGCACCCATATTGCCACATCCAACTACTAGGACGCGAATTTTATTGCTTTTTTTCATACATTTTAGATTAAGGGTTCTTTTAATAAAATCTTATCGGTTACAGGTAACTCTTTAGTTTTATTCTGCTTGAAGAACAGTGTGAATAATAAAAGGATCAGAACGGAAATAATGCAGGGAACAATCCACACCATATTCCAGTCATAACTAAAACTGCTGGTGGATGGCGCCACAAACTCCTCGGTCAATATCCCTGATAAATAGGAACCGATGAGCATCCCCACCCCATAGGTGGCAAAGGTCAACATTCCCTGCGCTGAACTTTTGATGAATTTCCCCGCCTTTTTATCCGTATAGATCTGTCCAGTAACAAAAAAGAAGTCGTAACAAATCCCATGCAATGCGATACCCATATAAAGCATCCATACATTGGCCCCAATATTTCCGAACGCGAACATTAAATAACGAAGGATCCAAGCCAAGATCCCGATCATAATTATCTTCTTGACACCTAATTTTCGGAACAGTAAAGGGATCAACAACATAAAGGCAAATTCAGATATCTGGCCAAGGGTCATTTTGGCAGCCGAATTCTCCATCCCAATATCGTTGAGGAAGGGGTTGGCAAAACTATAGTAAAATGAAAGCGGGATACAGACGGCAATAGAAGCTAAAAAGAAAACTACAAATGATCTGCTTTTAAATAAAACTAAGGCATCCAGACCTAAAATCGATGATAGACTGGTATTTACTTTCTCCTTTACTGGGGTTCTTGGCAATAAGAAACTAAAAACTCCCAATATTAAGGACCCAATCGCGGCTATCTGAAAAGTAAGTACAGAGCTTTCAAGTCCGGTAAAGCCTATGAGCAAACCTGCGGCAATCCATCCCAAAGTGCCAAACACCCTGATCATTGGAAACTCTTTGCCCCCATCTTTTATCTGATGAAAGGAAATGGAGTTCGCCAGGGCCATGGTGGGCATATAAAGAATCGTGTACAACAAGATCAACCACCAAAATTCATTAAAATCCGTGACAGTACTTACGTAATACAGAACTATAGCCCCTGCAATATGCAGTACTCCTATTATTTTTTGGGCCTCAAAATAGCGATCGGCAATCAATCCCACGAAAAAAGGGGAGATAATTGCAGCTATGGCCAAATTTGCATAGGAAGATCCGACCTGAACTGCACTTGCATCCAAATTGGCAAACAAATAGGTGCCCATTGTAACGTACCAGGCCCCCCAGATAAAATACTCCATAAACATTAAGAAGGACAACTTGAGACGAACAGATTTTTGCATCATTATTTAGTAGTTATAAGGTTGGTTGTGGTATTTATTTATTGAAAAATCGGATCCAATCCAAATGGAATAAGTTAGCTCCACTTCCCTTGAATACAAAATATAGATCTTGCTCCCCTTCGGATTCCTTCAGAGGCATTTCTAATGTGGTCCATTTTACATCCGTAGCACCTTTTTTTCGTGCTGGAACGTCAACTTTGCCTAACAGATCACCATCTATTTTGCCGGACCTTAATTCTATTACACCACCGAGCCCAATGGCCTGAATGTTGCATACCAATTTTTTGATATGGGTAAGATCTATGGAATTGAATTTGATGTATTTTCCATCTGAAATATTGCTTATATAGCTCTGAAATGCTGTGGTATTGGTTCGAATGGAGACATTGCCCTGGTCAAAATCCTCTGCTTGGACCAGTGAGTTTTTCAACAAGATGTAGCTGTTCCCTTGAAGCGGTTCTATACCGTTGGCCCCATTATCTTTATAAGAAACATTTAATAAATATGCTCCTTCAATACCTTTACCAAGATGCTCATTTAATAAAACCGTATCCTGGGAGGGTTTTCTCTTTTGTTCCTCTCCAAGACTTAAAATATAGTTAACCATATCTTCAACATCTTTAGCAGCTAGAGCTGGGTGAGGCGACATAGCCCGTTCCCCCCAATTACCACTTCCTCCTGCTATGATCTTCTGAGACAAATAACTGAGTGCCTCCTTCTCCTCCCTGTATCGTTCAGCCACCTCTAAGTAAGTAGGCCCTACCGATTCCTTGTCCAAGGAATGGCAAGATTTGCAATCCAAACTGTTCACCAGCTGCTTTCCTTGAATATGGGCAAAGTTGTCAACGTCTTTATCTGTAGAAAGAATTGTCGCTACATCGTTGCCACGAGCAATATACCCGAAAGCGATATGTATTCTTTTTGGATCGATTTCCTCCTCCTTATCTATTATCTCAATATCATAATTAAACTGAGTATCATCCCAATAAAAGCTTCTATTGGAATTGGTGTGGATGGTGATCTCTGGCATTGAATTGCCTACATAGATATTACCAGAAGCCTTACCTACAGCTCCAGTTTTATCAATAACATTTAATTGCACCTCAAAGACTCCGTTCTTTTTAAAGGTATAATCAATACTGTGACCTTCTAAGGTTTGCCCATCTATAGACCATATATACTGATAAGCTTCCGTCTCTTGATCCTTACTACTTTCTGCGGACAATTTAATGTTCATAGGAGCTGCGCCGTATTGCTTATCCATTTGCATACTGGCGATCGGGTTCTTATTTCCTTCCATATATCTTAAACGCACCAATTTTGCATTGGTGTTCTTTGAAAACCAATTGGTGCCATATTCCAATATATAAATAGAACCATCTGGCGCGAATTGCATATCTACGGGTGCATCAAATTTTAAATGATCAAGGAACGGCTCCATACGTTGATAGTTTCCTTCCTCATCAAATGTTACCGCCATGATCCAACCTCTTATCCATTCATAGATAAATAACTTGCCATCATAATAATCGGAGAGCTTATAAGGTGCTTCATTATAGTTTTCATTATAAAAGACCGGACCTGCCATTAGACTTGCACCTCCACTTCCTACTAAAGGGAATTTTGCCGATCTACCTTTTCCGTACCAAATCATGGCCGGTGTTGCCGCGGGTAATTCTCGTTCGCCTGTATTGTTTGGTGAAGCATTGATCGGTTTTGAAGGGTCCTTGCCTGGTGTCAATTCCTTTGTGTCAAAATCATATTTAGGGAATATTTCGTTGTTCCCCAAAAAATAAGGCCAACCAAAGAAACCGGGTTCCCTAACTTGGTTGATTTCATCGAAGCTCATAAACTCTCCCGTAGAGGCAATGGCCTTGGTGTCTGGTCCAACATCTCCAAAATATAGGTATCCGTTTTTGGGATCTATACTATATCTATAGGGGTTTCTCGCTCCCATTACATAGATCTCCGGTCTGCCCGATAAGCCATCTTTTGGAAAAAGATTGCCTTCCGGGATTTCGTATCCCCCTTCTGGCAAGGGTTTTATCCTAAGAATATTTCCTCTTAGGTCATCAGTGTTTGCAGCTGTGGCCTGGTCGTCGGATAGATGTCGGCCTGGTCTTTCGTCCACCGGTGTATAACCTTCCGTTTCCTCTGCATTGGTATTATCCCCGGTTGATAGATACAAGGATCCATCCTTATCAAAGGCCAGATAACCTGCAGAATGGCAACAGTATTTACGTTGGGTAGGGATTTCTAATACAATACTTTCCGAATCAAGGATTAAATCTTCCCCTTTAAGTTGGAACCTGGATAAGCGATTTACAGCTTTGTCACCCGCAACGGCATAGTACAAATAAATATAATTGTTTTCTGCGAATTTCGGATCCAACACCATACCCAAAAGGCCGTCCTCTATACCACTAAAAACATTTATATGGGCTATTTGCTTTACTTCTCCATGGTCCTGTCCGTAATATTTTATAGCTCCCTTTCTCTCTACAAAAAGCACATCCCCATTCGGTAAAATGGCCAATTGCATTGGTTCATCAAGGCTTTCGGCGAGAACCTCCCTTTGATATAACTCTTTATCAGGAACTAGGAGGGTAGTAGCTTTTTTAAAATTTGGTTTATAGTTGGCACCAATGGCGTATTCCAGGGCCTCTACTAACTGATCAGTCGAATGATCACTACCTAGCAGCGCCAGCCTTCCGGCATCCTGTTTTAACCTAGAGTCATCCGTACCCTCCAAAAAGTTCTTGATCCAAGAATGGCCATTATCTATATATACGGTATCTCTTACAATAACAATACCACCACCACCGGCTTCTAGATATCGCTTCAGTCGTGGAAATGCTTTATAATCAAGAGCATTTATATCCTTTACACCCATTACTATAGCACTACTATTTGTAGGAAATTCTTCTGAAAGAAGGGACCCCCCATCGGTATCCATAAAGTCCCATTGGTCAGATTTTGGATTTGTTTTGATCATGTCGATCGCAATGCTCTGCTTAGCTCCTTCCAACAAAAGTATCCTCGTTTCTTTACGTACGGGTTGACAACCAACAAAAGTTAGGACCGAAATTATTAGGCTACAGATATATTTCATCATACTTTATATAAAATTATTATGTCAGTTTAATGGTTTTCCCATTCCTTTTCCTACTTAGATCGGCAGCATGCATAAATTTGAATATTTCCAATGTTTCTAATTCAGATACAGGAGGTATGCCCGAGTTAAAAAAAGTAATTATACTTTCTACCAAGGGAACATAGGAACTAAACGGACCTAAGGGAGAAATTCCCTTTTCACCAAAAGCGGTCCCTGCAATATTGGAAGCTCCCGCCCTGATTCCTCGGACCGTACCAATACGGCCATCGTCCCAAACCCCTGTTACTAGATCGGTACCCTCTCTATAGACTCTGCTTACTTCTTTGCATCCTGGGCCCATAACGGTGAAAAGCATCTCTACCCCATGAATACCATACCAAGCAAGGTCCATGTGATGGGGTTCTATTACCGCTGGGGTATATACATCCGCACCGGTGACCTTTCCGATAGCTCCATTAACCACTTCTTGGACTTTTTGATCGTATCGCAGTGCCGAGGAACTGAAAATTGGGGATTTATATTTTCTAGAGGCCGCATAGATTTTTTCGGCATCCGCAAGGTCGGCAGCTAAGGGCTTGTCAATAAACATTGGCTTCCCTGATTTAAGAACGGGAAGTGCCTGCTCATAATGTGGCCTGCCATCTATGGTTTCAAGTAGCACTACATCTACCTTTTCCAAAAGGGTTTCTATAGAATCAACGATCTCCACGCCCATGGCCATAACGGCTTTGGTAATACCTGGCTTCATCTTCAAGGCCTCAGGTATGTCCGCACTTCCATGAGGGTAGGCCGCTACTACCTTGTAACCTCCAGATACTTCGCCAGAGTTGATCATCCTAGTAAACACCTCACTATGAGAGGTATCCAGACCGATTATTCCCACACGTTTTCCCTTAAGGGGGGCAATTTCCAAATCCTTAGGTGATACAAAACTGTTAATAGGGATCGGAGCAAAGGAATAGGAAGCAACTCCAAGTGAGGCAAGACCGGTCATCTGGACAAAGGAACGTCGTCCTATATTTTTATTTTTTTTCATAATGATATTTTAATTCATACAAACATTTAATATTTTCAACTTTAACAAACAGGCTTTATTAAAAAGTACTTTTTCATTGTTTACAGAAGGTATAGTTCAGGAGCATTAGGCTTATTTAGCCATTAGAAACTCAATGATTAAAAAACTGTTTCACTATTTAGTAGTAAATTAGTTTGAATAAATAAGTGCTGAAGTAAAGTTTACTTGATATCCAGAAGGTATATCAGAACTCACTAGTTTAATGGTGTTATTTTTATTTTTCAGCTGATAGTTCCAATAAATATCTGTTTTTCGAACCAGGGTTTCTGTTGGAATTGACAAGGTTTCAGTAAATTCGTTATTAACATAGACCTCAATTTTCAAATTATGATTTGGTGAATTATAGATTGCTTTTGATGGATAGCCACTAATCACAATTCCAGCTCCCTCGAATTCTATCTCATACTCATCTTCCTCATTATCAATCATCTTCCCATCAAAGGGCCATTGATAACTAATTATTTCCTTTGGTTGCAAACCTGCGAACGATTCTTCAAACCTTACCGGGATTACTTTTTGATATCTTATTTCCACCGAATCCCTCAATATTTTTCCTCCGTGTTTGGCAATCATTTTTTCAGCATGATTATAGCTTATATCATAGGCATCCAACAAAGACATATCGATATAACTAAAATTTACGTTTTCAACTTTATCTAGCCCTTGTTTCCAGTATTTTGGAATATTGTCATATCCAATCATAGTTCCAAGTATCCCTGCTGCATTTGAAGGGTTACAGTCTGAATCTTGCCCAGCACGTGTGCTTATATCTATCGTCTTTCCATAATCAGCTTCCCCATAGAGCAGCCCAAGGACAATATATGTGGCATTTAAACTTGCTTCTATATTTAATGGTTTAAATACTCCATCAGGGCATCCGTGCTCAAATGACCATTTTTGTTGAATTTCAAACCAAGTTCTTTTCCAATCTTCTGGATAAAGTTTATGCCATTCAATTACATCAGAAATCATTTTATAAAATTGACTTTCTAGAGGGATAGCCTTAAGGGCTTCTCTGACAATGAAGTTTATATCATTACTAACAAAAGCTTGGGAGTACATAGCTGCTATAAATACGCCACCATACCACCCATCACCATAAGTCATAATGTGCCCGATTTCATCACAAATCTTCGAGGAAGAATTAATCATACCAGGTGACATAAGTCCTGCAAAATCTGCTTCTATTTGAAAATCAATATCATTGGCATGAGGATTGTTGTAATAATGTCCGGATTCTGGAGCCTCAATGCCATTTAAGATATTGTATCTAGCTGCTTGGTTTCCATGCCAAAGCGTATATCCCGCATTTGCAAACGCTTCGGCATGTAATTTTGTAGGGGCATCCAAGCCATGTTTTTCAAAGACTGAAACAAAGGTTAAGTCCATGTAAACATCATCATAAAGCCCTGGGAACTGATCATACCAAAATTTCATTTGATTTTCATCCCAAGGAATAGGAACTTTGTCATTTATCATTGACCCTAACCACTTAAACTCTGTTGGCCCTCCATAAGTACAACCAATTACCTGTCCGGCCCATCCTCCTTTTACCTTGTCTTTTAAGTCCTTTTTAGATAATACTATTTTCTCTTGATCACTAAACGCTATGTTTTTTTGGGGTTCATTGTCCAATTGGCAACCAGTTAAAATAATCAGTTGCATCCATATTATGGTGAAATTTAGATGTCTCATTTAGATGTGATGTTGCATTTTTGATTTGTACAATGTGGCTATACTAGTTTACAAGAACCTCTGATCCAGAACTAATCTTATTGGCATTAAATCCGCTATGCAACCACAATTCAGGAGTATCTTCTATATTTTCAACTTTTATAAGGTAGGATCCTTTTAGGTTTTCCTTTAGATATAATCGAATTTGGTTTCCATCTAATTCTACCTTATATAATTCAGGATCAATTTCTTCGTTATTTTGAATAAACTTAAAGTTCTTTTTCCACTCTGTTCCGAGAATTGTTACTCGTTTATTAAATGATAATTGAACACAATCCTCACCTAGGCGGGTTGCCTTTAATACTTTCGGAGGCAATTGATACATATGTCCTCCAATATGATATTCGTAGGCGGTAAATGTAGAAAAGCCATTGTTCTTAGCGCTTTCAGCAAATTCATTAAGCCATTCCTCCGATTTTATCATCTCCTTTATTGAACCAATATCGGCCTGAATCCCAACTGGAAGGTCCAAATCGACTTCTTTAATTTCACGCAGAAAATTAATATAGTCATTATGATAATTTGGTGGCAACGCTTGCTCATTTTTAATCCAATCTGGCCAATGAGTTTGAATATAATGTAAGTCTGGCTTAACCAATTTGATCATAGCTTTCACGTCCAATCCTTGATTTTCAGTTAATTGATAACTTGATTTATTACCTGCATTAATGCCCAGACTCCAAGTGGCTACCTTTATGTCTGGACGAACTTCCCGTACGCCGCCATTCCCATTATAGATCTCGTTTAGGAACTCATTAATGCCTGTAACCCTAAACTCTATCCATTTATAGTAAACACTGGGAACCTTAGTATAATAGTTTGAAGCGGATGTATTCTTAAAATCCGGCATTTCCAATCCGTAAGCTTCTTTAAACGCTTTAGCTGCATTTGGCCCTATATCCCCATAATTGGGATTAGCTGGCCCATTCCACGCTGGGAAATAGGCCTCAGCTAGTTCAATCCCATCAAATGAATACTTTGTAACTATCTCAGCTAATTTTTTTTTCTTCCACTGAACAAAATCCTTATTGAATGGAGATAAAAAAGTGAAACCTGAGGCTCCATTGTTTGTTTCTTTTAAGGACATTTTCCATTCTTGCCATCCTGCAGGATAATTTGATGTGGAATAAGTACCATTCCCCAAGGTCATTAACCAAACTTCCACCTTTGCATTACGCAACTCATCTATAAATTCTTTGTTAATAAAATTCTCGTTGGTAACAAAATAATGTACAATTTGGTAGCCATTTATCACCAATTCATCTACAATACTCTTGATTGATCGATTCTGGTAGTAAGAAAACCCCAAATCAACTTGTATCGATGGCTTAATGGCTGTAACTTTTGGGATGACAATCTCCTCTTGCTTAGTTTCCTGTTCAGCAACCTTATTAGGCTCTTCTTCTTTTCCGCAACGTATACCTAAAGAACAGATTGCTAAAACTACTAAAGCGTATTTCATTATTTTGAGATAATTAAAATTATACACCGCCATTTGAGATATTCATTTTTTAATTAAATTATTAGACATTTGTCAAACAAAACTGCATAAAGACGAAAGTGACTTCTCATTGGGAATCCAGGATGTCCTTTTATTCCGCTTTTATTCCTTGTTATACTTCATCTTATAAGCCCAAATACCGGATGTTGCACTTTCATTTGTTGGAAAGGTTGCGTAAATAAAAGCTTCATCTCCAACAATGTCTACATCAATATCTCCCCATCTATTATAATTAACCCCTCCATAAATATCTGATTCAAAAATCAGGAAATCTTCATATCCTTGATCCCCAGGTTGGATCTCTAAAGTATTATGGTCTGTTATTTCAAAAACCTTAACACTAAAAGCATCCCAAGGTAAAAACCCTTGTTCAAGAATAGCTAAGAAGCGATCTTCCTGAATATTAAATACTTTAAAGTCCAGAATTTTGTAGCTATGATTAGCATAATTCAACCGCTGGATATCAAATCCAGATGTTAAAATATCAAAGCGACTTCCTTGTTCACGATTTGGGTCAGAACCATCCGTTTGGAAAAATGTTAAATAATGATCTGAATCATCTTCCAAACTTGCCCTCTGAATGGAGGCGAATAGCCAATCACCACCAGCACTTGCATACTTCATTGATGTTGGAATCACGTTAACTGGTATCCCATTATTAAATTCCCAATAATAAAAAGTGTCATTGCTTTCGGTAGTTGCATATACATATGCCTTGCCACTTTTTAAATTTCCAATAACACTAATTTTTCTTCCTAGCCCTACGGGACATCCCATGGCCTCAGAATAGTTTAAAAGCAACTCAGGCTCACTATCAATTGTATCATACAAATAGAGCATAAAACCTGCACCATAAATATTATAACGATTAACTAGAACATGACCAGCTTCATCAATACATACTTGACTTGTAAAAGTTGTTGGTGCAGGTATAATTTTTTCTAATGACCCGGATAGTTTGTTATACACTCTCACCCCACTGGTATTATCACCTGCATCCCATACATTAAAGTCGGCCACAAACAAATGGTCATTGTGCACTGCCATACCAGAAATATTTGTACGCACTATGCCTAAATCAGTAGCATTTTTAAACCAAATATGTTTAAATACCGTTTTAGGCAAAACAGGAATTACTTTAATATGATAATTATAAGGTACTTTATCTCCATCTAATACTGTGATTTTCACAACATCAGTAAAATCCATTTCTCCTTGAATGTTAGGTGTAACTACTGCATTATGGGCTAAGCTGGCGTATGCATTTAAGCGACTTAGATCTACAGGGTCTTCATCGGTAGTTGGGATTTTTATGTATAAAGTATCACCGTCGTTAAATGAAGCGTCCTGAAGGCTTCGGTATTCAGATGATTCTCCAATTTTTTTAACTATAAAGTTCAACAAAGGAGATTCTTGAATATTATCAAATTCCTGATATTGAGCTGTTTCACAAGATGTTATTAAACACACAGCCAATATCAATAGGTATAATAATTTTATATCTTTCATATTATAGATTTTCTATTCCCATTCTGGGAATTGTTTTATTAAAGGATTTCGTTGCAATTCAACAGTTGGGATGGGGAAACGATTGTAGCGATCTGGAAAATTATGATTTCTGCCATTATCAATGTTTAAAACCTCGTACTCAAAATTTGAATCATCAATTTTAGTAATTTTAGTGCCTTCCCATTGCAAATTACCCAGTATATCACTGGCTAAACCCCATCGTCTTAAATCCCAATATCGGTGACCTTCGAAGGCTAGTTCAATTTTACGCTCATGATGAAGGAGGTCCATAAATCCCTTCTTTGTGGAAGCATCAACCAGTTGTGTAAATCCAGCACGTTCACGCACTTCGTTTAAAGCTTTCAGTGCTTCTACTAGATTGTCTTGTTGTGCCATAGCTTCCCCATAGATTAAGAGAATTTCTGCGTATCGCATATAGTAATAGGTCAATTCACCTGGTTCAAAACCTACATCTTGGGTTTTTACACTTCCATCGAAAAGCTTTCTCATGTAATAACCTGTACTAGTAGTTCCTCCTCCAACGGCAAAACCATCGACACCATTTACAAAGGTTTCAATATTTCTCCCTTTCCATTCGGATCCATTATACAATATCGACGCATAAAACCGTTCTTCTCGGTTTGCATAAGGGCTATCCTTATGTGCTGGATTATCCCAATCAAAGCTGGATCCATCTGCCATTTGGTATGAAGAAACCAAATTCTCAGTTGGACTAACCTGTGAGTATCCCTGATCTCCGGGAGGAGTGTAGAAATAGTCAAAGCTATATCCAAAATCTGGGGAAGTAAATCCAAACTCTACGATACTTTCTGGATTATTAATATTAGCGGATCTTCTTAACTTAAATAAATCTGCATAACTAGGATATAATCCGTATTGCCCCATATCCATAACTTCTTTTGCCGCATCTGAAGCTTTTTTCCAGCGCTCTGCATAAAGCATAACCCTTGCCTTTAAACCATATGCTGCACCTTTAGTTAACTTCCCTAATGGAACTTCTCCCTTATTAGGTAGATTAAGAGCAGCGAAGTCAAGGTCCTTTTCGATAAAGCTCCAGGTCACTTCGGAAGTGGATAATGGATGATGTTCTTCTTTTGGTAAATCATCAAATAGTATCGCCTGGCCACCATATCGTTTTGCTAACTCAAAATAAACATGAGCCCTAAACCAGCGCACTTCGCCTTCCGCTCGTTTTACAATTAGTGGGTCCAATTTATCTCCGTTTTTTTTAAGACCATCCAGAAATTCATTACACGTACGAATCCAGCTATATCCCCAATTCCAATTTCCAAGAGGATTACTTGCAGAGGTAATTTCGATACTCCCATAAGCCATAAGATTTTGATAATCTGTAGGGGAATTCATTTTTAAAATATCGGTATTTGCATCCAGCCCTACAGCTGGAGAGTAGTAGCTTTGGCCAATTAATGGATAAAATGTATTGAGATACAACTCTAAGTTTTCTTCACTACTCCATGCAACCTCATCACTATAAGAATCTGTTATTTCAGGTTCGATATCACAACTCCAAAATAAAAAACTCAATATTAATGCGGCAATTTTAATCTTATATTTCATAGTTTATAATTTTTATGATTAAAATGTAAGTCTAAGTCCTAATTCGTAGAATTTTTGTTGTGGGTAATAACCTTGATTCACATCAGGCATTTCGGGATCAAAATGTTTTAAATAATCAAGAGTGAATAGATTGCTTCCAGACACATATATACGCGCTTTGAGGTTGTCATTTTGAAATTGAGGTATGGTATATCCAACCTGAAGACTTTTTAACCTAGCATAAGATCCATTCACCACCCACCAGTCCGAAAACTTTCCTCCAGATTGTCGATTTTCTATTCCAAGCCGAGGATACTTAGCATTAGTATTTTCAGGAGTCCAAGCTCCTTCTACCGCAAACAACGGTGTATTGCCATCATTCCAAAAAGGTTTAGAGTAAAAGGTGTCATCATGAAATCCACGATCGGAATAATAACCTGCTAAAGCAACATCAGATAACGCTGCACCCTGAATAAATATGTTAAAATCGAAGTTACTGTAATTTGCCTGCAAATTCAATCCAAACATTAACTCGGGCTCTGTGCTTCGCCCTATTATGCTCCAATCTTGGTCAAAAGTTATACGACCATCACCATTAATGTCCACAAGTTTAACATCTCCTGGAAGTGTTGGGCCATATAAGGCACTTTGACGAATTTCTTCTTCTGATTGAAAAAGTCCAGTCGACTTGAATCCATATTTTTGACCAATAGGCTTACCAGTAAGAAGGCGATCTTTAGGCACATTGGGGTTTTCTGTTGTTCTAATCACCTTATTTCGTGCCCATGAAATATTACCTTTTATATTATATTGGAAATCTTTAATTTGATCTTTATATGTCAAATCAATTTCAAAACCTCGATTATCTACAATCCCATCATTAATTGTCGCCGGGAAGTAACCGCCAATTGATGGTGGTTTTAAACCACTTTGGGACTGCAATATATCGGTAGTTACCATGTAAAATACATTTGCATCTATGCCAAACTTGTTATTGAAAAATGCACTTTCAAAACCCGCATTATATGAGGTTGTTTTCTCCCAGCTAATTCTCTCGTTAGGAACTCTATCCACAGTCAGTGGCCTCGACAATCTATCTCCTAACAGAGCTATAGGGTCTTTTCCCAAACTCATTGTTCGCATATATGAATAGCGACCTATGGCATCATTTCCTAATTTACCGACAGATGCTTTTAATTTTAAATCATTGAAAAAAGATATCTGATTCTGCCAGAAAGATTCATCAGATAATCGCCATCCGAGACTTACGGCTGGAAAGAACCCCCAGCGATTACTCTCGGCAAAGTTTGGAGATCCATCTAATCTACCAGTAAATTCAACTAGGTATTTATTATCATAGGAATATGTCAAACGGTTCACATAACCAGCACGCCTAAATGAGTCATGACCTCCTTTAACCAGATTATCAATTACCTCCTCTCCATAACTTAGATCCATGATATCTTGGATAGGAAATCCTTTTCTTCCCCCAGAAAGACCAGTACCACCATTTTCAATATATTCATATAGGAACAACCCGCCTACACTATGCTTATCAAAATCTCGATTATAGTTTACCGAAGACTGAATTGTTGAAGTCCATGCATCAGCGAACCATTGATTAATCACAGCTTCACCACTGAGGCTATGTCGAGCATAACCTTCATTATAGGAATCTGTACCAAGATTATACATCATCAATTTGTAAGGTAAAAGGGTAGCCTTTATCACGCTATATCCCTTATCATGAGCTGCATTAACTTTAAAACTTAATCCTTGAATAGCGGGTAGATTGTACTTTAATGAAATACTCCCCTCAAATTTGTTCGCATGGGTTGTATTTGATCCGGATAGATCTCTAGCAGTAATTGGATTTTGATTCCCATTACCTGGATTCATACTTCCTACTGGCTTGCCTTCAGGAGTATATGCAGCCAAATAAGGATACGACATTATAGCTTGAGAAAAAATTGAAGCATATGAATTTCCGATTCCAGCAGTCAAACCAGGTTGCTTGGTGTCAGAAGTACCAGCTCCAATTTTAAATCCAATTTCAAAATTATTTGAAACTTTGGCATCTATATTAGCGCGTAGGTTATACCGGTCATAAGAAGTTCGACTTATAATTCCTTCTTGATTGTAAGAGCCTAATGAAATAAAATATTTAACAGATTCAGTACCACCTCGAAGGGAAATGTTTTTTGTATAACTCGGAGCAGAGTTATTAAATAACAAATTAAACCAGTCTGTATTCGCGAAGACCCCTTGTGGATCACCATTCTGAATACGGTCCATCTGTTCTGGTGTAAATCGCCTTCCTGGTTCTGGAACCCCATCCATTTCTTGTGCTTTATTAAACCAATAAGCGTATTCTGGGCCATTTAAAAAACGTGGAAACCGCGTGTTTGAACTAATTGATACTGCCGAATTAAAAGTCACTTCAGGTTTTTGCTCAATCCCTTTTTTAGTGGTAATTTCTATAACACCATTAGAAGCCCTAACCCCATAGACAGCTGCAGAAGCAGCATCTTTCAATACGGTTATGGACTCAATTTCATCAGGATTAACTGAGGGGAAAGGTCTAGGTATACCATCTACCACTACTAATGGAGTATTGCTTCCTAAAGTACTTAATCCTCTTACTTTAAATGAAGCTCCATCTTTACCAGGCTGACCACTTTGTTGTTTGGTTATTACACCTGACAATTTTCCTTGCAACATAGACGAAAGATTCATGTTAGGACTAGTTATTAGGTCTTTGGAAGTTATTTGTGATACAGAACCTAAAATATCAGCTTTCTTCTGTGTTCCATAGCCCACTACAACAACCTCATCTAAACCTGCAGCACTTTCCTCCAAAATAACATTGAGAACAATCTGACCGCCTACAAGAACTTCCTTGGTGGAAAAACCAATATAAGAAACTACCAATGTAGCATTGGCATCCGTTAAGTCAAGAGTGAATTTCCCATCAAAATCGGATTGAACACCATTAGTTGTTCCTTTTTCAACTATGCTTGCACCTGGCAATGGCATACCTTCTGAGTCTGAAATGGTTCCAGAAACTTGAAACTGTACATTACTCGAAACTGTAGGAGATTTGATTGATTTCCCAATTTTCTTAATCTCCTTTTCCTTAAGTAAAATTTTCCTATCATCCAATTCATAAGAAACATCCATTTCCTTAAAAAGCAACTCCAATATTCTCTCTACAGATGCCTTCTTAACTTTTATGGATACCTTCCTGTTTAAATCTATTGTTTTCGTATTAAAAATAAACTTGAACTCGGTCTTCGTCTCAATTTCGTCTAAAACAGTTTCAACAGTTGCAATTCCTAGATCCAAAGAAATTTTAGTCTTCTGTGAATAGGTCGAATTTGCCTGCATTACAAATGACACGGTTAGCAAAAACAGAAGTGATAACTTCATTTTTAAATTAAATTTTAAGCACCAAGGGAAAAGTTCCCCTGAGTTTGGCGGTTTTTTCATAAGTTTGAATGTTTATTAGTGGTTATACTTACTTTAGGTTTAATCACATTACCAAATCGGGGGATGTTACAGCATTTCCCGATTTCTTCTTTGAAAGTTTGAAACTTCATTAAATAGGTAACATGATTTACTTTACTTCATTGGAGTTAAGTCATGATGGAAATGTTTAATTTATTATTATTTTATTTTCAACTATTTGATATTCTATTTGATATACCTTATTAAAGTAATTCAGGACCTGTTCCATGGTCTCATGCTGCGTTTCAATAGTGGCATTAAAGGTTTCATTAGCCAAGGTTTTATTGTTGTTGATTATGATCACATTATAATGTCGTTCTAGCTTTTGAATAATTTTTTCAAATGAAAGGTCTCTAAATACCAAGTTTCCGTTTCTCCATGAGGTGTAAATAGAAGTGTTTACCTTTTCTTTGTCTATAGTTCTAGCTTCCTTATTATAACTTCCTTTAAATCCAGGGTCTAGGAAAAACTCATTATTTGAAATATCTAGATTTGAGTTATGCATAAGACTTACTGAACCTTCAAGAAGTACTACCTCCGTGGACTCCTCCTCTGGATAATTAGAAACATTAAAAGTGGTCCCGTACACCTTGATATCCAACTGTTGCGTATTTACAATAAAAGGAGATTTGTTATTATGAGCTACTTCAAAATATGCCTCCCCTGTTAAAAAGACTTTTCGTCCTTCATTTGGCAAAAAGGTTGTTGGATATCTTAAAGAACTCTCCGCGTTTAAAAAGACTTTAGTCCCATCGTACAATTCAATAGAAAATTGCTTTCCCTTAGGTACACTTAGTGTGTTATAACTTAATTTTATCTCTGAGGTATTTTTATCATACACCAATTTCTTACCCTTTTGCACACCAACCACCTTTCCTTCAGTATTTACTAACTCTGAAGTGGCATCATCGGCAATAATCTCAACTTCCCCATTGCCAAACTCCAAGGTTACCGCATCAACCTTAGGTGAAATTCTTTCTATTTGGATATTATCTAATAGTGTTTGTTGAAGGTAATACCCAAATCCCACGAAAAATAGAGCGATTGCGGCATATTTATAAACCGATTTAAGCCTGATCTTCTTTTCACTAGTGCCTTTTCTTATCTCCTTCAGTAACTTCAATCTAATTTGCTCTGTATCTGGATCGTTCATAGCTAATGTAATGGCGAAATGGGTTTTAACATAATCCTTAAAAATAACCTCATTCCCTGGATATTGAATCCATGTATTTAATCTATCCAATTCTTCAGCATTTGCTGATTGAAAAAGATACTTTGTAATAAGATGTTCAATTTCTTGGGTAATCATTTTATACTGTACATTTATAGTAATACAGAGCAGATTTAGAATACCCTACCTTTTTAGTTGAAATTTTTTTTATTTCTAAATTATACATAGTTTTAGATGCAAATTCAATAAAGCTTGTATGGAAGTCTATAACAATGAAGAATTAACTGAGCAACTTATACATGGAAATGAAAAAGCTTATATGATCTTGTTGGATACCTACCACAGAAGGCTATATGCTTATGCACTGACTTTGTCAGGCAATCCAGATGCTGCAAAGGATATTGTTCAAAATGTGTTTTTAAATACCTGGAGATTTAGAAAAACATTGAACCCCAATTTATCGATCCAAAGTTTCCTATTCAAATCTGTGTACAATGCCTTTGTGAATCATTACCAACAGCAGAAAGCTACTATGGTATTGCAAAATAGATATGTGGAGGCCTTAAAGGTGGTGGTTGAGGAATCACATGAAAATGATTTAGAGCGAATGATTAAGGTGATGAATACCGAAATTGATAACCTACCCCCTAAATGTAGAGAGATTTTTATTTTGAGCAAAAAAGAGGGTCTCACCAATCGAGAAATATCGGAGCATTTAAATATAACAATAAAAGCAGTGGAAGCTCAAGTCACTAAAGCTTTTGGGATTCTAAGGCTAAAATTAGGGGAGAAATACAAGATGATATTATACGCATTTATGGGGTTGACCTCAGAAAAATTGACCTCAGATTGAGATCATTACCAATTCTTCTTCTTCCATTTTACAACACCGTAATAGACATACAATTTTCATTTAATTATAATTCAAAATCCCCTTATCCCTCGGCTCAACATACCGTTCCCTCCTCCCCTTCGATCAGCTCCTTTTCCAAGTAGTCTTCATTATGGAATAGTGCATCAAATTCAGTGACCAGTTCCTTGATGGCTTTTCTGTCCGAAATACGGATCCGAGTTTCGTAGTTATTTCTAGTACCATTACCTGTGAAGTTCAAGGATCTCAAATTAGTGATCTTATTGTCAATAAAGTTTATCCTCCCTCCTAGTTGCCTCAAATTTGCACTATTTATTTCTATAGAATTCTCAATATCGTCATGGGTTTTTACCAAACTTGCAATTCGCTATTGTAAGATCGTAGGAACTTAAACCTACCACCATTCTGTAGATTAATCACCCAAAAAACACAACGCGTTGATTCTTTTTTAAGAGAATGGGAGAATAAGGCCTACTCTGCATTACCTTTAAACCCTTCACATGGGTAATTTACGTTACGATTTTTAAAGGTTTTGGAGGGTACCATTTTTGCGTAATCAAGGAAACTACAAAGATAGTAATCATCCCTGAGGCCATTGCAAAGGTTCTAAACGGAAATAGCACTTCTCCACCCTGCGTCATGGGGTAGTCTAGAAGTATGGGAATACCCAAAGTAGCATCTCCGCCACCAAAGCGCAAAATAAAGCTGACTATAAATCCAGCCAAGGATCCGATGAAATTTGCCTTCTTAAAAAACAATGCGGTAACCAGTTGTGGGAACAGTAATACATAGACAAAATCACTACATAGGAACCACAATGCGTAAACACTGGTAATGTTGAGTGCCAATAAGGTAGCTGCAATTCCAATGATCCAGATACACCGTTTAATCACCTTTGCTAGACCTTCGTTCGACACCTTTGGTTTAAAAATTGGTCGGTAAACGTTCCAACTGGTCATAGAGGATGCTGAGAGTATAGAGGAATCCACGGAGGACATTACAGCGGCGGCAATGGCACCGAGACCAATAGTGGCTACAACACTTGGCGTTAGATAGCGTACTACATATGGAAGTATCAATGCGGAGTTTTCTGGAGGACCTGGCGCTCCAAATGCCTCCCATGACTCAACCGACTGGCCGATCATTCCGATCATTACAGGCGGTATAGCTGCAAGGATACAGACAAAGCCTGCAATAATGGACAACCGCATGGCAGTCTTTTCATTTTTGGAAGATAAGACCCGCTGAAAGTAAACCTGCCACGGAATACCTCCAAAAACAAGGAGAAGGGCAAAATCCCACCAATTATAATAATAATCACCCAACGCTTCCTTTGTGGGCAGGAAATGTGCCATATCACCCATATTTGATTGGTACTTACTCCAGACAAGATCCCATCCTCCTACTTGATCGAGTGCAAACGGGATTACCATTATCAATCCAAAAATTAGCAGACAAAGTTGCACTACATCCGTCAATGCCACCGCCCACATTCCTCCAATGGCCGTATAAGCGATCGCTATCAGGGAAGACATTACAATGGCTGTTCGTATATCCAGACCGAGAATAGTGGCAAATGTTGCTCCTAAAGCGGTTAATATGGCAGCGGTCCAGAATATTTCACCCAACAAAGCTGGAAAATAGAGAAGTACCGTCATTTTTTTGCCATACCGTTGTGATAGTGGATCGAGTATGGTCTTGAAACGAAATCGTCGCATTTTCCTAGCAAAGAACAGGCCACCAATTATGAGGCTTAGTCCATAGCCCCATGGTGCCTGCACCCACATTAGGCCATAATTACTGTCGTATGTATATTCGGCGGCCCCGTTGATGTAACCACCGCCCACCCATGTGGCGCTCATCGTAAAGATTCCTATCCATAGGGGAATACTCCTCCCCGCCAACAAGATATCGTCTGCCCCACTTCCAGATTGCCGCATAGTGGCCGCATACGTCCCCATATAAAAAATTAGCCCGTAAAAAAATATCATGGCTATAAAGCCGGGCCAAAAAACGGGAGAATCCGTAAATAGATAAAGATATGCACCGGCCAAAGTCAATGCCAGAATGAGGTATAGTGTAGGTAGTAACGTCTTTATCGTTTTATGGTCAAACATAGGGGATTGGCTTTATTAGTTATTTTGTGGAGTTTATAGTTTTTCATACTCCTGTTTCGGGAGGCAAGGTGGGATGCCCAAGAATGAGGTCGGCCGCTTTTTCAGCGATCATCATAACGGGAGCATAGATATTGCCATTGGTAATAGAAGGCATAACGGACGCATCTACCACTCTAAGATTTTGCACCCCGTGAACCCTAAGCTCGTCATCTACTACTGCCATATCATCTAGTCCCATCTTACAGGTACAACTGGGGTGGTATGCACTTTCCCCTTCCCGTGCAACCCAATCCAAGATCTCTTCTTCGGTCTGTACCGATTTTCCAGGCGATATTTCCTTGCCTCTGTATTTTTCCATAGCGGAAGTTTCTATCAACTCTCTGGTCTTTCTAACGGCAGCAACCCAATCCTCCCGTTCCTGTTGGGTAGATAAGTAATTGAACAGGATGGATGGCGCTTCGTAAGGATCAGAGGACTTAATCTTTACATGCCCACTGACATCTGTATTCATCGGACCCACGTGCAACTGAAAGCCGTGGCCTTCAGACGGGGCGGAGCCATCGTACCGGATGGCTAACGGTAAAAAGTGGTATTGAAGGTCTGGATAGGGTTTTTCCTTTCTACTTTTGATAAACCCTCCTGCCTCAAAGTGATTAGTGGCGCCCGGACCTTTACGTCGAAAAAGCCAATCTAGCCCAATTTTTGGAGCTCGCCAGGGGCTAAGATTGGGGTACTCGCTTATAGGTTCCTTGCAGGCCCATTGCATATAGACCTCCAAATGGTCTTGCAGGTTTGCGCCAACGCCTGGCAAATTTTGGACAACTGGAATGCCGTGGTGCTTTAATTCATCCGCATCTCCTATCCCCGAGAGTTGAAGCAATTGTGGCGAATTAATGGCCCCTCCACATAAAATCACCTCACTTGAGGCCTCGGCCTTAAACATTTTTCCGCCCTTTTTGTATTCCACGCCTACGGCCTTTTTTCCATCAAAAAGAATCCTGTGGACCATTGCCTTGGTATGTACCGTTAGGTTGGGTCTGTTTTTTACGGGATGTAGATAGGAACGCGCGGCGCTACGCCGTCTTCCCTGGTATATTGTTTGGTCGAACTTACCAAAGCCTTCTTGCTGAGCCCCGTTAACATCATCGGTCAAAGGATATCCGGCTTCTTGGACCGATTCGAAAAACGCCTTGAACAACGGATTTTCGTTTTTTGGGGTTGTGAGTTTTAAAGGGCCTTTATCCCCATGGTATTTGTCTGGACCTACAAGCCGTGTCTCCAATTTTTTAAAATAAGGCAGCACATGCGCATAGTCCCAATGGCCTAATCCCTTTTCCTTTGCCCATTTATTGTAATCCCCCTTATTACCTCGGATCCAGATCATTCCGTTTATGGAACTGGAGCCCCCCAACACCTTGCCCCTGGGCTGAGCGATTCTACGTTGGTTCATAAAAGGCTCTGGATCGGAGGAATATCCCCAATTATAGAACGTCCCTGTTAATAAATAACTAAGTGCGGCAGGCATGTGGATTCGAAAGTCGAACCGATAATCAGGCCTACCTGCTTCTAGGACCAGAACTAGGTTGGTTGGGTCTTTACTTAGCCTATTGGCAAGTACAGATCCTGCAGAACCCCCGCCAATTATTATATAATCGTAATTCATACGTTTAGATTTTTGTCATTATTTGATGATAAACTAATTAAAATCCTGCCTTAAGGGCTGGTTGGGCAGGCTGAGAACGTGTATAACTATCTTGTTCTCGAATAAAAATTTTTGAACATCCCCTTTTTAAGAATTGATTCCCAAAATTGGTTAATGCTCATTTATGCTAGGTTAGTTTATTGAAATTTATTTGTTCAATTTGGGATTTAATAAGGACTATCGATCTTATCCATTTCCACATAAATTGTTTTTAACTGGCTGTAAGCATTCAAGGTGGCAAGACCATTCTCTTTGCCCATCCCGGATTGCTTATAAGGTCCAAAAGGTATTTCTACCGGAGTGATGTTGTAATTATTGATCCAGCACATCCCAGCCTCTAATTGATGTACTACTCGGTGTGCCCTTGCCAAGTCACGGGTAAATACTCCGGCTGCCAAACCATAGATAGTGTCATTGGCACGTTGCACAACTTCCTTTTCCTCTTTAAACGTCAAAACCGTCATTACCGGACCAAAAATTTCCTCCTGAACAATACTGGCCGATTCCTCATTGGCTTCAAAAATAGCAGGAGTTACAAAATAACCACCATAACACCCCTCAACATCAGTACGACGATCTCCGCCTATAATTAGTTTAGCCTCCTTTTTCCCCTGTTCAATATAATTAAGGACTTTTTTCAAATGCCCCTCACTGATCAAAGCACCAACCTGCGTGTCCATCTCGATGGGATCACCCAGTTTTAATTGCTTGGTCTTGGCTACCAACTTTTCCAAAAAACTCGCTTTCACGGATTCAGCCACATAAACACGGGTCCCATTGGAGCAGATTTCTCCTTGAGTATAAAAATTGGCCAACATCGCACCATTTACGGCCTCATCCAAATCTGCATCGTCAAATATGATCAAGGGTGACTTGCCTCCTAGTTCCAAGGTGACATGTTTCAGAGTAGCAGCGGCATCGGCCATTACTTTTTTACCGGTTCCCACTTCTCCTGTCAGGGAGACCTTACGTATTTTGGGATGGCGGGTTAACATCTGGCCAACTTCGGCCTCGCCCTGTACCACGTTGAACACTCCGTCTGGCAGACCGGCCTCTGTAAATACTTCAGCTAGCAATACCGCAGAGCGGGGGGTGAGTTCCGCAGGCTTAAAGATCATAGCATTACCGCAGGCCAAGGCAGGAGCAGATTTCCAGCATGCAATCTGCACCGGATAGTTCCATGCCCCTATCCCTGCACATATCCCCAAAGGCTCCCTTCGGGTGTAAGCAAAGCTTCCACCTAAATCGTAATGTTCCCCATGGAGGGAAGCGGCAATTCCTCCATAATATTCCAAGGCATCGGCTCCCGAATGGATATCCACCGAAATAGCCTCTGAAAGTGGCTTCCCTGTATCCTCTACTTCAATTTTGGCGATTTCTTCGTTTCTGGAGCGTAATATCTCGGCTGCTTTTCGAAGAATGCGGCCACGTTCCGTTGGCGACATGGCAGACCAAACTTGAAACCCGGATGCTGCGGACCTCACCGCCGCTTCTACGTCATCAGCAGAGGCAGACCGTATTGTATGGGTCAACTTTCCTGTAGCCGGATTAATATTGTCAAAATACCGGTCGGATGTTGCCTCACGTTTCGCCCCATCATAATATAAAAATGAATTTTGCTCTACCATCGATTCTCCTTTAATTTTAATATACTATTTCAATAATTATATCACTTCCAAGTGCCCGCGAGAATTTTTTCCAATCCCGTTTAATTACCTAACACTTGACTACAATAGTGTCTATTTTATCCGCCTTACAAATCCCTTTATTCGATTTGAGGTGCGACACTATCTAGATCCTCGAATTTTAGGATATCCATAGCGGCATGCTTATATCGGTTCTGTTTTTTGCAATACTCTTCCCCCTTATCGTACATGGAGAGATAGTAATACGAACCTTCCACCAAAATAAAAATAAGGTCTGCCGCACTCTCAGGGTTGTCTACTTGCACCTCCCCGTTTTGTTTAGCCTCCTCAATGGCCTCTGTAAGCCATGCTCTCAAATGTTCGTGCAATTCTTTGTATGCAGCCTTAATATTCTTATCGCGGAATACCAAGGTAAAGCAGTCATAAAATACCTCATCATCTATCAAATTGTTCCATTCCCTAGAGAATAGGTTGTCAATAATATTTTTCAGCCGAGATCCATACTCCGCCTCCACATACTCTAAAGTGTAAAAATTCTTATAGGATTCAAGTATAAATTTTATAAGCCCAAAAATCAAGGCATTCTTGGATCCGAAATAATGGGATACCAAACTGGAATTAATCCCCATTTCCCTTGCCACCTTAGCCATCGAAGCGTGTATTAGACCCTCCCTACGTGCCACCTTATAAAAAGCTTCGACAATCTCCTTTTGCCGAACATCCTTCAAACTTTTTCTTCCCATACTATGGATATAAATAATATACTTTTACAATATTAATAAAATAGAATTTAAATTGATTGGTCATTCAATCAAAATATTTTATTAATTTAGGCGTCGGTCGATTAACATCCCTTCAACCGTCAGGAAATAACCTTGTGATTTTTAAACTCACGGACTATTTTGCAGAGGAAACTCAAGGAATACTTCTCGATGTGCAGAAGAACTCCGAAGTTATATTGGGTTTAGTCCTGAAGTTGTTTTTAGTCAGCGCGTCATACGTAGGATATCGCAGCAAAATAAAAATGATCGAAGAAGCGAAAAGAACTGAAACCAAATTATATAAACTCTGGCAAAGGTTAAACACTAGTAGTATTAAGAAAAGATTAGAGAGGTCCAAAATTTTCGGAATCTTTTTTCGACCAAAAAAAAAATAAAGTTAAATTGTTTAGTTTAAATTCGAAATAAAAATGAAAAACACAATCAAATACCTGATTATCTGTCTGTTGGCGTTCAATTTGACATCTGCCCAAAAGAAAGGCACAAAAGTATTGTTCGCTATCGTTGATGGTATTTCAGCCGATGTACTAGAGAAAATACATACTCCCAACTTAGACGCCATTGCGCACAAAGGAGGCTATACCCGTTCATATATGGGGGGCGAAAAAGACGGCTACTCGGAAACTCCAACCATTTCAGCAGTGGGATACAATAGTTTGCTTACGGCTACCTGGGCCAATAAACACAATGTATGGGGCAACGGGATAAAAAATCCTAATTATAACTATTGGTCCATCTTTCGTTTTGCGAAGGAAAACCGTCCAGAACTAAAAACAGCCATCTTTTCTACTTGGTTAGACAATAGGACGAAATTAGTAGGGGAAGAACTGCCAGCCACGGGAAACTTAAAATTGGACTACCATTTTGACGGATTTGAGCTAGATACGATTGCTTTCCCCCACGGCAAGGATCGCCAATATATCCACAAGATAGACGAACATGTAACCAACGAAGCTGCCAAATACATTCAGGCAGAAGGCCCAGAACTTTCTTGGATATATCTTCAATTCACTGACGATATGGGCCACATGTACGGGGACAGCGAACAGTTCTACGATGCTATAAAAACAATGGACGACCAAATAGGTCGGCTATGGGATGCTATTGAATACCGGAACAAAAATTATGATGAGGATTGGCAACTGTGGATCACAACAGACCATGGGAGAAACGTAAAAGACGGAAAAGGTCACGGTGGTCAGAGCGACAGAGAACGCAGCACTTGGATCGTCACCAATGCAAAAGACCTGAACCCCTATTTTAAACAAGACAACCCTGGAATCGTAGATATCGTGCCCACAATGTTACGAGCCCTAGACATCCAACCGAAAAAGGAACAGTTGTGGGAAATAGATGGCGTTCCGCTCATCGGAAAAATTTCCGTAGCCCATGCCAAGGCAACCTTAAGGGAAAATAAACTAGAGCTCACATGGAAGGCTATGGGGCCAAGTGAGAATCTCGAAATCTGGATCACTACCACCAACAATTTTGGAAAAGGCGAGGTGGATAGCTATGATCTTTTGGAAAAAGTGAAGTCAGGTAAAGAAAAAATAACCATCGACGTATCTAAAATTCCATCAGATTTTTACAAGATTGTCCTTAAAGGCAAACACAATGCCACCAATACATGGGCGATTAAAAAATGATGCAAATTGATAAAACATTAGCTTATTAGAAGTTGCCAGAGCTACCAAAGTTCATTGGACGCTTTTTATATAGGTATATATTAGGTTTGGCTACGAATTTAAAAAACACAGTAATATACTCCTATAGTATTAAAAGAGGCTGCCTGATCAGAGGCACGGCAATAGCAAGCGAGGAAATATATAGTACCGTGCTTCCAGCCCTATAATCCTGAAAAACAGGTTGAATAACCAGATGCATCAAGAATAAAGTAATGGAAAACTACGAAGCCTGTTTTTAATGGGAGATAATCTAGGAGACTTCAGTAACATTTTTTGTTAGAAAACTAGAAACCGTCCTATCTAGGTTTACTATCTTAAATCCAAAAGCTGAAATGTAGTGACCACAAATCCATGATCGGAAGGATAGGGAATTGTCTTTCCGTTAATGACCAATGGGGCATTTAAAAAAGCCTGGTGAGACTCCGATTTAATGGCCCTTAATTTGGGACCTTTGAAAAATATATAGTCTATCCTGTGGCTATCCGTTTTTCCCTTCGTATTCCATGTAATGCCTGGAGAAGCAATCGGGTCTGGGTTTAACATTCTATAGGAATCCAAAAGGCCTACATCTTCCAAAACCTTGGTACTGTACCACGGAACCTCTAAACCGTTATGTATATCTTTAGTCTCACTTCCCCAATCCAAATGGGAGGGTGTATTTAAATCGCCACCAAAGATCATGGGTATGGAATCTGTTTCAGTTGAATACTTTTTGATATATGGAAGCACTTTTTGAATCATTTCATATTTGGCTCCCGTTTTTTCCCATACCAACAATTCCTCAGCAGTCTTGCCCATTCCCTCTGGCTCATCGCTCCAAGGCAGGTAATGGAACCAATTGGAAAAAAATCTAATTTTATGACCTCGCACAAAAATTTCTCTACCTCCTAAATAAAATGGATATTCCGTATCGATTCGTTCCCCGAACGGAAATCTGGAAAAAATGGATAAATTAACTCCCTTATCATCTAAAGCAGTACCCTTAGCAGCTATTAGATGAAAATTATATCCAAGAGAATCGGCAATCCTTTTCCCAGAGCCATAGGTTTCTACCATTAAAATTACATCTGGATTTATTTCCTTAATAATCTCAATTGCATTCTGTGGCCCATTTTCAATATCGTTGGCACCATGAAGAATATTCCATGCCATTACCTTAAATATTACGGGGCGCTCTTGTGATCTTCCACAGAAAACAACTAACAAGAGGCCAACAATAATAGGAATACGTTTCATTTTAATGGGTGGTTTTTAGTTTCTAGATCGACTTATTTCAAAATGTTTTTATCTTAAAAGTAGCAAAAACACCTTTATGATCGGAGGGCCAAACACCTTTCGGCTCCAGAAATTTATCTTGACCAGGATTGGTGGTTATCCTTTTCCCATAAGCTATACCACCTATAGGCCCCACCAAAATTACATCCATTAATTCCAGTCTTTCATCTGGGTAGAAGTATATAAAATCTATCCGATCTCTATCGTCTGCTTTTGGGGTCCATGCCAATTTATCTATTGGTACATCGGTGTTGTTGGCGGCCCATGTTAATCCGGGATGGGAAACGGGGTCAGGATATTTTAGGCGATAGGCATCTAAAAAACCCTTATTCTGCATAACTATACTGTTATGCCATGGTACTACAGTTCCATTGTGGTCGAACAGGTCCTTGGACTCCTCACCCCAATCTAAATGTGAAGGTTCATTAAAATCCCCTCCTAACAGCACTAAATTACCGTTATCTTTTTCTTTTAAAGCATCATTAACAAAAATGGCAATAGTTTCATCCCGCTCCGAAGCCAAGTTCTGTTCCAATATTTTATCGACCTCCAACATGGGCGCAGCTAATTTTTCCCAGGTAATCCCGTCATAGCCCCGTGGTAAATAACAGGCATAATGGGTATAGTCTAGATGGGTACTGTAGAATGCGATTTGTATGCCAGCAACTTTAATAATTGCTTTTGTTATGGTACCACGATCATTTTTCAATGGATACAAGACTTCTTGGGAAATAATCGGGAATTTTGAAAGAATTCCTGAATCCTCGCTTCGCTTGGAATAGTAGGTATGCCCTTTATTGGCAAGTGCATCGACCAAACGTTTTGCAAGGCTTTCATTGTTATAATTCCTTACCTCGCTCAAGGCTACTAAATCAGCATTGGCCTGGATTACCTCATCAACAATGGCGTTAAACCCTCCAGGAACAATAGTTCCCTCTTGCCAGATATTAAATTGAAGCACAGTAAACGAACCATCAAAATGCATTTCCGCTCCCAGATCGGATTCCGTTAAATTCACAACCATTTCCTTGTCCTTTTTAAAAGTATTGCACCCTATAAAGACTAGAAAAACAGAAAGAACTATCGAGAAGGATAGAAGTCGTTTCATTCGTATACAATTTAATGGAACATTAAAAAGGAAGGAAGATAACCTCCCCCTTCCTTCTATAATAAAAAATACACCAAACTACAATTTTTATGGAATGGTTATAATATTATTGGAAGCATACCAAAACACCCACGAACCTCCATCTTCATAGTATACGTTAAAACTTATAGTAATCTCGCCCGAACAGACGTCATAAGCTCCTTCCCCCGTTTGTCTAAATTGGTATTCATACCCATCATTATCGGTTCCTGCTCCGAAATCTTCAAATGTGGCACTACCTTTCGTAGCACCAGTACTTATGGGTGTTAGAACTATATCTAGAGTTGCATTTGGGAAAGCACCATAGGTTATCAGGTCACCCTTTAAGGTCATCTTATCACCACTTACCGTCCCTGTTATGGTGTGAGTACCAAACTCAGTAATATTTGTTAAGTTCCCTGAATTAAACACAGCGGTGGTTTCTGTACACTCATCGTCCGCTATGATCACTTTTAAGGATGCTTTTTTAGGATTTGCAATACCCAAACCAATTTTGATATCGGGGTTACTTACACTTTCGATATTAATTTCAAAACTGCGTTCTTCATCAGCCCCAATGCTATTGTCTATGGTACTGACATACACGGTATCGGAAACAAAGCTTCCTTTCTTAAATACCACCGATTTGGAAGATAGGTTATAATCTGTTCCTTCCTGCACATTGGTATCAACAACTCCTAAGGTGACTGTAACATCCTCGGAGGTTTCATAACTTAAGAGAGAAAGAACCACCGGCACGGGCTTTATACTGGCACCATTTTCGTTTACTGTCATTGTTTCGTTCTGAAACGAAACAAATTCAAATATAGGATCCGAGATGGCCGAATCATCATCGCTGCATGACAAGCACAAGATAGATACCGCAAGAGCTATCAAAAATTTATAATTTTTCATTTATTTATTTTTATTGATTTCTAAATGTCAATACTAATCCCGATCAACCATCTGACAGTCATTATGATAACTATTATCGTTCTACTAGGGGTTAAGGGTTTAGGCTCACTCCGTTTTTAGCAACCACATTTCACCGTTAACGTTATCTCCTTCAGGAAATTGCTGGGATATTGCAGCCTGTAGGCTCTCATTATTATAAATTATTTCACTTTCAGGATACATCCATCGCTTTGGGATTTGGCCTCCATTAAGAATTCCGCCCCCATCTGTAGCAAATTCAGGGAAACCTGTTCTACGCTGATTATAGAATAGCTCCCAACCCGAATTCATAAAAAATGAGATATATTTTTGTGTGATGATCATCTCCACACCTTGTTGAGGAAGGTACTGCACTTGGTTTTTTTGCAGATATGCGTCGATAGTGGCCTGATTAAAATCATAAAATAACATGGATGCCACAATTCCTTTTTTGTAATGGTCTTCAGGATCATTACCGATCCATCCACGTGCAGCTGCTTCAGCCAAAGTAAATTCGATTTCTGCATAACCCAAACCAATTGCCGGTTCATTTTCAGGGTCGTCATAGTACCTACTGTCTATTGGTGACCCCTCTCCATTGGAAAGACGACCAGTATTGTCAGACAACAGATCACTTCCACCCAGACCACCATAGGCATTAAAATCATCTTCAGGAAGATCTTTGCCATTGAATTCGCGATCGGCAAAAGTAAATAACCTCGGATCCTCCAAACCTTTTAGCATATTTACAAATGACTCTTCAAAATAATAGGCCGTTTTAATACTATTACTATTAAAATAGGGGTATTCATTACCATCAATTTCATAGTACGGCAAGGCAAAACTATCGGCATTTGAGGTAAATATTGGATATTGCGCCGGACTCCCAACAATCTCTTGAAATCTATTTATTACCCCGATCTTTGTGTTTCCTTCTTTTCTTGATAGGGAGATTAGGGTCCTTAAACTTAAAGAGTTGATCGCCTTTTTCCATTTTTCCAGATCACCGCCGTAGATCACATCGCCATTTACAATACCATTGTCGGCACTTATCATATTATTGGCCTCTTTAAGGTCGTTCAAAATAGCCAAGTAAATATCTTCCTGTCGGTCATAAGCAGGCGTAAAAGCATCCAATTCTCCCTGCAATGCCTTACTGTATGGGACATCTCCAAAGGTATTGGTAAGGGATAAAAAGAGCCATGCCCTAAAAAATTTACCCAAGGCCAAATAGTTGGTATTGTCTATAAGCTTGGCCTCTTCCTCCATTTTAAGAACCTGCCTAAGCATATTGTAATTTCCAAAACCTGCACGTTGCCATCCATAATATTGATTGTTATCAGAGCCATCGGTATTTACCATTTGCCTAGAAGACATTGCCGCACTTAAGGTTACCATTCCACTTACACTGACCTGGATATTAGTGAGTAACAACCCGGGATCCCCTTCTGTGGTTCTATTGGGATCCGATTGATAATCATCATACTTCTTACAGCCGCCTAAAGAGGATATTAGGAGAATACTCAAAATTATTTTTAATGTTTTCATCGATTTTTTTTTAGTTTTTCTCTTTATGCAATTTTAATTTAGAACGTCAGATTTACATTAAACCCAATATTTCTTGTAGAGGGGGTCTGTAAATTGTCGAACCCTGAATCGGGATCTACGTTTGGCAAATTGGACCACAATGCCAAATTTCTACCAACCAAGGAGAAAGAAGCACTCTGACATCCTAATTTCTCAGTAATAGTATTAGGAAAGTCATAGGTTAAAACTACTTCCCTCAGTTTAACAAAGGTCTGATCGTAATAATGGTCCAACAACGCATTACTAGTATCCTGGTTCCAGGAAATGTAGTTGACCTTGGTGGTATTAGGGGCATAAACCCTAGTGTCGTTCACTATGGTTCCTTGATCGTCATATTTAACCTCACCTTCCACAATGACCACCCCAGGTCCTATATAGGTAGCTTCTCCATTGTTAGCCGCATCCCTGTGTTCGTTAACCGTACCGGGATGCATGCCACCCCACCACATTTTCTGATTGGTAGAGGAATAGATAAGTCCTCCCAATCTACCATCCAAAGAAGCACTTAAACTAATATTGTGATACTTAAAATTATTTTGAAATCCAAAGTTCCAATCGGATTCAGAATGACCCCGTTTTCTAGAAAAGGTATCATTTAAAGGAAGGCCATTTTGACCGTAGATCAACTGTCCATTGGGCGTTTTAAGGTACGGTGTTTGGTATATTTGATCGAGTCTTGTTCCGACTCTAATATTTCCAATTCGGTCTGACCCATCAAAAGTACTTTGCAACCTTCTGTGGCTGTTACTCCAGTTGGTTATCAGATCCCACGAAAAATTATCGGTTTTAATTGGTTTTGCAGTCAGTACAATTTCTACACCCTCCCTAACAAATTCATTTCCATTAATCAGTTTAGCGTTATAGCCCGAACTAATAGAAACTGGGACATTTACAATATTATTCGTATCCGTAATGGTGTAATAAGCGACATCAAGACCCAATCGATTTCCAAAAAAACGCATGTCCAATCCATATTCAAAAGTGTCGGAATTTGCTGGTTGCAAACCTGTATTGGGTAAAATCCCAGGATAGGATAGTGAACCTTGATTGTTCCAGCTAGTGCCAGAACTATAGGCGGGCAGATGATTATAGGTAGTTACTCCGCTCCCAGGAAACCTTCCATCCCCAACATTTGCCCATGAACTCCTCAATTTTACAAAAGGGGCCGATCTATCGAACTCCAAAAGATCGGAGAGGATGACGGACATAGATAATGAAGGATAGAAAAAAGAATTATTCTCCAAGGGTAAGGTAGATACCCAGTCATTTCTACCTGTAATGGTTAGGTATATGGAATTCAACATTTCCAAATCCAAAGTAGCATAAACACTGTTTACCTGTTCCTCCCCGTTCCAGTTGGAGCCGCTCAATGGGTTTATGGAATTACTTAAATTGTAAAATCCTGGTAGCGTAAGCCCATCACTATTAGTAGACAAGGATCTATTGGTCCAATACCTGTTTGAAGCTCCTGCCGTAGCACTAATCCCAAAATCCTTACCAATTTCCTTAGAATAAGTTGCTAAAATATCGGTATTGATACTAAATGTATTGGAATTACTCAAGAAAAAATCCCCTTTGGAAACATCGCCATATCCAATAAAACTTTTGGGTCTTTTCCAATCCCGGTTTAGATTAGAGGAATTGAATCCAGATCTTAAGCTAAAGGTCAGATCATCAAGGGCATCATAATTAAGGCTTATCTGTCCATAAGTATTATCCTTATAATAACTTTGGAGTGCTTCATGGGCAATAAAATAGGGATTGTTGTACCAGGATGTATTGAAATGGCGCTGCTGAATGCCTTCCTTACCTTCTTCCCAATAATTCCTAAGATCCCTTACATCAATATCTGTTCCTGTCCAAAGCACCAAATTATAGAGATAATTATATGGGCCGTATCCTACTTCCGGAAAATTTCTGGTATACTGTCGGTTGTAGGTAAGTGAAGCATCCACTTTTAAATTATCAGTAATGTTATAACCACCTGACACTCCAAAGGAAGCATTTTTCAGATCCGTATTTGGAACGACACCCTTTTGATACACGTGGGATGCGGACACCCGAAAATTTCCCTTATCGTTGCCTCCACTTACGGCAATGTTATTCGTGACAATCATTCCCGTATCAAAGAAATTTTTCACATTATCCCTTCCCCTTGAGGTAAAAGGTATAGGAATCCTTTCTCCTGTTATGGGGTCAATTGGGCTATTGTATTGTGGGGTTTCCCATAAACCACTTGGGGTACTTGAGTCTGGTTGGTCCAACTTGGGTCCCCATATCCATCCTGCGCCTTCGGTTCCAGAACCCGAACCGTTTACATATTCATAGGTTCCACGGTTTCCGTTACCATAGGTGGTTTGGACCTTTGGGATTCGGATAAAATTAGGCTGAAACATTACACTCACGTTATAATCCACAGCCACCTTACCTTCGGCACCTCTTTTAGTCGTAATCATTAATGCACCTCCCCTACCTATGGAACCGTAGAGAGCAGCGGCTGTAGCTCCTTTCAGGACACTAATTCCCTCTATGTCATCAGCATTCAATTTCCAAAAATCACTATCAGTACTAGGTATTCCATCAATAACTACTAGAGGGGAACGCCCTCTTAGAGTGATACCAGGGTCTTGGAACAGATCCGAACTGTTCTTTATCGTTAGTCCAGCTACTTTTCCTGTCAACGAGTTTACAACGTTTGGCTCTCTGGCCTTTACTAAGGATTCTCCCTTTACCTCTTGTACGGCATAACCAAGAGCTTTGGTTTCCTTTTTGATTCCCAAAGCAGTAACAATTACTTCGGATAAGGCACTGGCCTCTTCCTCCATTGGAATGCGTAAAGTAGTTTTACTACCCACTTGAATTTCAAAAGTCTTAAAACCTACATAAGAGAATACCAATATAGATTGGGGAGATGGGGCGGTAATACTAAAATTCCCATCAAAATCAGCAACCACACCTGTGGTGGTCCCTTTCACAACAACACTTGCTCCAGGCAAGGGTAGCTTGTTTATTGCGTCTACTATGGTCCCAGTAATATTTTTTTCCTGTGCCCATCCTAAATGGCCAACGAACAGGAGGAGAACAAGCCCCCTTAGGAGTATCTTGTTTCGTCCTTGAGAAGGGGTTCGGTTTTTAGCTTCTTTTTTCATAAATATAAATTATTTTATTGTGATACGAGATTGGAGATAAACACTGTATTGTTAACGATTTCTTAAATTTTTACGAAAATATAAAAATATTTTGATTGAACAGTCAATCAATCTATATATTATATTTTAATTTCGTTTAAATCCATTGGTTATATCTCTTTTGTATGGAAAAAAAAGGAAGTCCTCGGAAACACCTCACTTGTCAAAGTAGCCAAAGCGATACGTGTTAACACCAGCTTAGTGCTTCACAACTTTGGCATTATCCTCATAAAACTGATTTGAGGAGTTCCCCTAAATTTCATATTACATCAGTCGAGTTTTTAATACAATAGTATACATGAATCCTATCAAAGTTCAGCTGTAAATCATATGATAAATGACCCATATATTATGTCTACCGCTAACCAATCAATTTTATCTTCCCACCTTTCCCAATTACAGTAAGGTGTAGAATAACCAAATGCACTTTCACCTAAGAAAAACCTGTTCTGGTATGGGGAGGTAGCCCTTAATGCTACTTCTGGCAATTCTGCCGGAATATTAATATATTTTCCAGACCAAGTAATCATGGACTTTATAGCGCTTTTTAAATAGTCATAGGCCCCGCTGGTAAATTTTGTTGTAGAAGTACACTTACCACTACTATCTAGTTTTCAACATTTGATATATAGCTATCCTAGGAGTCCTTCTCCCTATTATTAAGGGTGAATTTAGAATCCACTTCAAGACCCAAAGTCCCATAATGATTGGCAAAACCCTTCAGAGTACGATTAATAACAATTGGTCATGATCCCACAATAAGCTAAATAAAGGTAGTTTTTGAGTGCAAAGTAAGTGCAAATTGGAAACCATGCAGCTATCGCACAAAGTATGCACATTTTGGGAATTTAGCTGTTTTTGAATCTGCTTAAAAAAGAAAAATCCCTAGTGTTTACTGGGGGTTTCGGGTGGTGATAGCGGAAGGATTACCTTCGGTGTTCCTTATAAAATTAATACTGCAAATTGGAAACCATGCAGCTATCGCCGCCGTTTCTTTTAATTTATTCCAAAACACAAACAAGGTTTGGCTTTTCCATAAATTAAAAAACCACGCCGTTGGGCGTGGTTTCCAGAGTGTGGTGATGGCAGAAGGATTCGAACCTTCGACCGCCTGCTTAGAAGAAGATGTTTTATTGAATCCACCTGCCTTTAAAAACACATAAAATGCTGTTTTACAGATATATACATTTTGCATTAATTCATATAAAACCATATAAAACCTCTTTTTGAGTGCAAATTGAGTGCAAATTTTTCATATCTTTAAAATATGAGGACAAACATTACTCTTTCCATAGACGCTAGGCGCAAAAGAAAGGATGGCACCTGTCCGATTATTTTTAGATTGAGCCATCATCGAAAAACGATTACCATCTCAACTGGGTTTGTCATTCCCTTCGAATACTGGAATGAAAAAAATCGTGAGGTGAAAAAAACTTATAAGGGGGTGTCTTCAGTTTCGAGATTAAATAATCTTCTTTCAAAGAAAAAAACAGAATTAAGGGATGGCATTAATGCGTTGGAGGAAAGTGGTCGATTAGAAAGCCTGAGCATAACCGATCTTAAATACTCCTTAACCAGACCAATATCCACGATTTCCGTATTTGATTTCACCCAACAATTGATAGGTGAAATGGAAGAAGCAAATCGATTCGGTAACGCAAAAGCCTATAGATCTTCCCTTGGTGCTTTAAAGAAATTCAACAAAAAGGAGTTTCTACGTTTTGAAGAGATGACCTACACCTATCTTAAACGGTTTGAAACTGCACATTTAAAAAAAGGAAATAGTATCAATGGGTTATCCATGTATATGAGAACATTTAGGGCCATTTATAACAAAGCCATCAATCAAGGGATTGTGCCAGCGGATTCCTATCCCTTTAAGAAATATAAGATTAAATCCGAACCAACGGCAAAACGGGCCATTAGCATAGAAAAAATAAGACGGATCCTTAATTTGGAATTAGAACCTGATAACCCATTATTCAACGCTAGGAACTATTTTTTGTGCTCTTACCTTATGAACGGTATTTCATTTATTGATATGGCCTTTTTAAAAGTGGAGAATATCCTTGATGGGCGCATCCAGTACCGCAGACAAAAAACCGCCAGACATTACGATATTAAGGTAACTCCACAGTTATCCTCTATTATGGATCACTATTTAAAAGGCAAGGACAAAACCGCCCATATTTTTCCAATTGTAAAGCGCAAGGGAATCCATGATCAATTTAAGGACATCCAATGGGAAAGAAGACGATATAACAAACGTCTAAAAGAGATTGCCCATCTTTGTGGTATTGAGGAGCGATTAACAAGCTATGTAAGTCGTCATTCTATGGCAACCAATCTTATTCTCAATGATGTTCCCATAAACGCACTGAGCAAGATGCTTGGGCACAGTGATATTAGCACCACGGAAATATATATCAAAAACCTCCCCACCCACATAATGGACGAATATCAGGAAAGATTGGAAATATAAGATATGACTCCGAACTTATATAGGACTAAAGAGGCTACCGTATTTTAATATTAACTAGCCACGTTAGAACCGGACAGTTAAGGATTATATTTAAAGAAATGAATCAACCAATTGTAACCCATAAAACTCTCAGAATAAATACAGATGTAATCTGAAATTAAATCTGCACAGTTTTTGTTAATTAAGAATACACAGAAGATGGCAACATGAATGCACAATTTGGGACATGCGCCAAATGGTCTAAAAGCAAAAATAAAAGAAACAAAATGACATTACCAGAAGATATCACCGTCCGTAGGATATACAGAGGGGAACTTCCGTCTGTTAAGTTAGAATCAGAATTAGCAGATAAAAAGGTATCTTTGTTAGTATAAAAGTTACGATCATGAATATAGAAGCCAAAAAATTAGAGCTGATGCATCTTTTACTGCAAACGCAGAAAGAAAGCTTATTGGCGAAGCTTAAAAAGGTTTTTGACGAAGAGCAGGTAGACTGGTGGAATGAAATGACTAAAGAAGAACAGGAAGAAATTAATACAGGCTTAAAACAGGCGGATAAAGGCGAGTATGTTGCCAGTGAAACCGTCATGAAGCGTTTTGATAAATGGCATTAAAAATTGTTTGGACACCACAGGCCGAAAGAGGCCTTGATAATGTCATTGAATATCTTGAAGAAGAATGGACGGTAAAGGAAATCCACAATCTTGAACAGAACCTGCAAGACCTTTTAATCCGTATAAGTAAATATCCGAAAATCTACCCGGAAACAGGAAAATATAAAAATCTCCATAAAGGACTGGTCGATAAGAATAACTACATTATCTACAGAATACGACCTCAAAAGGGACTTATTGAAATTGTCAACTTTAGAGGGACAAGACAAGAGCCGATAGAATAAGTTACCACACAAAATGATCCCCGACAGATTTTCGACTATAATGACTTCACTCATAAAATTTCATAACTTCAATGAAGGTAAAATCCATTATTGAATAGATGCTATAGAAACCTACATCGACAGCCAATTACATTTATACTTGGAGTAATCCGTAAACTCATTCTTAAATCCATTATAGGCTTCTTCCTCTTTGGGAGTGGTACTCCCCAATAACGCATCTAAGACGTACATTCCACCTCGCAATAGGCGTGCTTGATTGCCATTGACCTGTTCTTTGGAAACAGCCACCAGCGCTTCCTTAAATCCGTTTTCCATGTGGTGTTCTACTATTTCTAATGGTAGATTGGGCCTCACCCTGTCCAATACATACATATAAGCGGCCTTCTTATACTGTCCCTTCTCCATTAAATATGCCGACCAGAGACTTTTCAAATTGTCCCGGCCATCCATTCTGATATCATCCAAGATTTTCACTTGATTATCCAAAGCTTTGTTCAGATCACTGGACGATATCAAATAAGCTTGAATTTTCGGTGGAAGCGCAGCAGTTACCGGATACTTGGAATACATAGATCCAACCAATAGCTTTTCTTCCCTTCTTTCAAAATAAAAGCCTTGGGTATTGAAAAACGCGATATAGTCCTTGGGCGATTTCTCAAATGAGCCCTGCATGCGTTCGGCGTATCGATGGTAGGCTTTCAGGGACAAGGTATCGAACCGCTCCCTAAAGGGCCGGTCCATTGCATTATAGAGCTGCGGGAATACCATGGGAAGGAATATGGCGATCGGGCCAGACCTGATCTCCTTGGCCGTTGTACTGTTCAACAGCCCTTCCAAGAGCTTTTCATTTTCCCTTACAAAACTAGGAGGTATATAACTATTCCTGGGGGTTAATAACAGCCTATATCCTAAATCTACTTTTAGTTTATGCAGATTAGAATTCGCATAGGTCAGTACGCCGCTGTCGTACTTAACACCTAGGCTTTGAATTAGCTCACAAAGGACTTCCCTTTGTTCAGGGAGATTATTAAACAGTTGATGTTTGGCCCGTTGAATAAGACTGACTTTCTTTATCAACTGCCGTTCTTCTTTGTTAAAGGTGGAATTAAACAATTTATCCCTTGAAGAATGGAACCGCGACTGTATTAGTTTGCCCAAGGTTTCGGTATCGGTATGCAAGTATTTTTTTAGAAATAGAAAACGCTCCGATTTAATCATCTCGGCTACCAAGGTATTCATGGAGGCAAGTAGGATATGTTCCGAAAACAGGCTTTTTTTCGATGAACTCGCATAGCTACTCCTATAGGCTTCTTGGATGCAACGCTGAAGTTCTACGAGTAACTGTTCATTCTCCGCGTACATCTGGGTATATTCAGTCCCGAACAAATCGGGATTATTCCTTATTCCAATACCGCTCGCTATTTCCACGCTCTTGAGCACGTAGCCCGTTTTATCATAAATTCTGAAATCGACCACCTGTCCCTGTGCATCGTACGCTAGCCTGCAATCCAGATTTTGATGGGAACGTAGAATATTCGGGAGATGCTCGGGGTTGATGGTCCTGAAAAGTTTGTAGGTGGTTCGCAACTGCTTTTCCAGCCGTTTCTTTACCATGGGCAACAGTTTTGAACTTTGATTGCGATCAAAAACCTGTTGCAATTTTGGTCCTGACAGCTGTGGATGTACGGTATATCCATTGATGAACCTTGACCTGTACCCTTCCATAATGGCAATGCCATAGGATACCCCTACCCTGCCAGCATGGTGTACGGTTTTTACTTGGATATGGTGTTTCCCCAATAGATTGGCAAGTTCATCAAAACCCCTCACCATATACTTCTGCAAAGTGTTGTGTATGATATCCTGCATATAATAGCGGACACCGTGGATGTCCTCATGCCTAAACTGGGGGTTTGCGCTTAAGGGAGGTTTCCTCTCTGCTCTTTTTTCTGGAGAGGGAGAAAGCCCAAACTGTTTCTCCAGGTATTTTTGGGTGGCCATGCTCCTTCTAAAATCGTGGGAAAGGTTTATTTGCAGACAATCCTCTTTAATGGTAGTCGAGATGATATGGACATGTTCGTGCTTGGTATCGTGATGGCGGACCACCATATAAGGCTGCTCTCCATACCCCATGTGATTCATATATGCTTTGGACAGTTCGAAAAAATCAGCGTTGTCCAATTGTTCGCCTCGGGGAAGATTGAGGGTGGCATGTACGTACCGTTTTTCGGAATCATGCCGGTTGCCCAAATAATGAAGAACCCTTCCAAAAAACTTGGTATTGGTATCGGTATCAGAATAGGTGTTCTGGAAGCCCAGTATGGTGTTAGCGGTCTTGCCCAAGACATAGTTCAGCACCCCTTGTACATTGTTTCGATATAGTATCCTTGCTATCATCTTAAATCCTTGGCATTAATGCTTTCTATCAGCTCGATTATCAGCAGGTTGGCCTTTTGCATCTCCAGGTCTAGGTTTGAATTTGGGCTTCGCATGTTCTTATAGTTTACCATCTTGACCAGTTGGTTGATGTTGGTGCCTATTTTGTTCAATTGGTAACTGAGGTTCGATATACTACTTGGAACCCGCTTATCATTGATCGTTTCCCTGTTAAGAACAAGCTTCCTTAGGAAAGGGCCAACTGTTCCTCTTTTCCGAAAATCAAGATCATAGGATTCTAAAAGCATCTTTACCTTTTCCAGTTCCATGCTATTGAAACGAAGTGTAATGGAATATTCCCGTTTCCTCTCTCCCAGACGTTTTCTACCGACTTTACTGATAGTCATTGATCTTCTTTTTATTTTAACTGCCGAAGGCAGGCTTTTCACTTCGCTAGAAGTAGGTGTTTTGCGTTGCGCAAAACATAACTTGCTATCCGTCAAAACGGATAATTATAGTTAAATATAAAGAATCCAAATACATGATAAAAGCCTAGTTTACAATATTTTATACGTCAAAACCACATTAATTCATATGGGATCATATGGGTACAGCAAATCATTTTAACTGGTCTAATAATTTATTTGAAATGATGAGAAAACTCTTGGAAAATGAACAAGTTTTGTAGCTAGGGCAAAAAAAGCTCTAACGACTTTTTCGTCGTTAGAGCTTTTGCGCGGCTCCGAGGCGGTCGGGAAAGACCGCAATTAAAAACCTCCCCTGGGGATAGGAATCAGTGTGGGTAGGGATAAAAATATTATCGGTAGGATGGCCCGACTTCCGCGGGGACTCAGGACAACCAATTAAAAAAGATTCTTCAGAAAGTCTAATTATACCTGGGGTTTTGTAACCTCTGTATAATTAAATAAAAATGGGTTTATTTGAACCTTCTACGGTTAATTTTCTTAAAAACTATATTTTCCTCAGCTGGGATATTGTGCATAAAACATGAACCACACAAATGTCTACGCTATGATAAGTATGCTAGAAAGGAAACGTTTTGTTTTCGACTACAAACTAGCAATAGCGTTTTGCTAATAATAATTTTTTACTCCGATTGGCCAAATTAAAAGATCTGACGGACTTTTAAAACCTGTAAAAGATTATGTATTAAATACTTAACGTCCCATTAATTATAAAAAAATATCTATTCATTTTCCTGTATTTTATTTTTCCTTTCTCGAATTAAATACACGCTAATTAAAATAAACATTCCACCGATTGCATACCAAACTGTAAATTTTTCGTTGTCCAATATGCCCCAAACTACTGAAACGACTGGTATTAAAAGTGAAATCGTACTGGCAAAAACAGCAGAGGTATCTTGAACAAGTTTGAAGAATAAAAACATTACCAAAGTGGTGCTAATGACGGTTAAAAAGACTAGATAGCCTAATGCAGTTAAGGTTTCGTTTTGGCTGTAATCAATGTCTGTAAAAAAACCTGAAAATCCTAAAATCAAAAGAGACGGTACCATCCAAATTGAATAAATACCCGTTGATATATCGGTCGATTTTATATGATACAATTTTTTTTCAATAATGAGAGCTGCAACCGCATATAAAGCTGAACCTATAATTAATAGAATCGTATAATAAAGATGACTTTCACCATTTCCTGAATTAGACGAGTAAACTAAAATAATAGCACCTACAAATCCAATTACCGCTCCCGTATATTGTATAATCTTATTTTTAATACCAAACAAAACAGCGCCTAGGATAAGTGTGAAAATAGGGTCTAATGCATTTATGATACCTGCCAAAGAGCTGCTGACACCTTGTTGTGCAATTGGAAAAATAAAGACTACCAAAAAGTTGCCAAATAAACCGGATAGGGCAATCCAAAAGACATCCTTTTTAGACATTTTTTTCAAGGCAGGGAATCCGATAAATGATAAAAGAAGTCCTGATAATCCAGCCCTAAAAGCTCCGATTTGATATGGGTCAAAAACGGGTAAAGTTTTTTTAATAAGAATAAAAGAAGAGCCCCAAGTTATTGCAATAATGATCAGTAAAAAATATTTATTTTGAATGTATTGCCTCATAAATTGGTTATATTCCTGTTAGGTCGGCAAATTTAATCTTTTGATTCAGATAAAGTCATTTAATTGAATGTATCCAACGGCACAGCTATAAATAGTCCGGTAGTTAGTATAGTATACCTAGTTTATCCGATTAACCTCTAGCAAAAGCTTTTCTCAATCATCGTTTTCAATTCCCTTTAACATTCCTTTAAATAATTCCGGTAATCCACCTTTTAGGGAACAAACAAAGTATATTTAAAAAACCTTTGAAATAAACGCCATGGAGGTTTTTTCAAAGTCTAATTGAATGTGGGGTTAATTGCAGCTACTTACAGCCCCTTCAAACCTATTTTTTAACAATGATTTATTAAATCGCAAGTCAATAATATGTTATTTTGCGTATATTGTATGTAAATAATGCTTAAAATTATGGCAACAATTAGAAAGTCATTGACTATTACCACTTCTCAAGAGATATGGATAAAGCTGCAAATTGAAAATGGTGGTTTCGCCAATGACAGCGAATATATGCGACATCTAATACGTTTAGATGAGGAACGCAACAGGGAGTTTTTAATGACCAAAGCAGCAATACAAGAAGGCTATGATAGCGGTGTGAGCTCTAAAAATAGGTCTGTTGAAGAAATTGTTGAGGCGGCCAAAAATCGCAAAAACAACAGAATTCAAAGCACGAAGAATGTCTAGCTATAATTTATCGTCGAAGGCTGATAGCGATATCGACGATATAGTAGATTATACTCTAGAGACTTGGGGCGAATCACAGACACATGTTTATGTTACCGAATTATTACAGTTCTTACAGACTCTTGCCGACAGTTCCGAAATAGGGCTTAGTGCATCTGAATATGCACCATTACTAAAAAAATATAATTTCAAAGCGCATACAATATTTTATGAACCGACCAAAAACGGCATATTCGTCGTTCGCATTTTAGGACAGCGGCAGGACTTTAAGAAACACCTTTAAACTTTAATTTACCGTTTGGAAAGTCTAAATAGAAGTGGGGTTTAGTAAACTGTAACCATTTATTTTATGTGATCAGTAATAATCTTTACAATTCAATGTTTTATTAGTTGAAAAGAAGGTAAAAAAAGTAAAAAACAACCTCATAAAAGAATATGGCAAGAACAGCGATGAAGACGGTTACCATAGTTATAATACCTAATGTTTTATCTTTTTTGTAGTTGATATTTACGGTAGTTTTTCCTTTTTTATTCTTTACTCTTCTATTTCTACGATTTTGCGACATCATCCTTATTTCCACTTCATATTCTGCAACCTAACAGCATTCAGAATTGCCAATAAAGCCACTCCAACGTCAGCAAAAACTGCCTCCCACATCGTAGCAACGCCACCAGCGCCCAAAATCAGAACCACTGCTTTCACCCCAAATGCCAAACCAATGTTTTGCCAAACTATGCGCCGTGTGGAACGGCCAATTTTAACAGCTTTTGCAAATTTACTGGGTTGGTCCGTTTGAATAATAACGTCTGCTGTTTCAATAGCTACATCGCTGCCCAATCCGCCCATTGCAACACCTACATCACTTACAGCTAACACCGGCGCATCATTTATACCATCACCCATAAAGGCCAACTTATTGTTTTTTGCAGACATCAATTTTTCGACTTCGTTCAATTTATCTTCCGGAAGCAGACCACCTTTCGCCCAATCCATTCCCAATTCTTTGGCAACTTGTTGGGTAATGGAATCCTTGTCCCCTGAAAGCATTATGATTTTTGAAATTCCCGACTCTCTAATTTGCTTAATGGCCTGGTGCGCATCGTCCTTCAACTCGTCCGCAATGGTTACATATCCGGCCAATTTCCCTTCAATGGAAATCATTACGATCGACTCTACGATGTTGTCGGTCTCAACTGGCACTTCCAAATTGTTTGAGGTCATCAATGCCTTATTCCCGACCAAAACCGTTTTGCCGTTTACTGTTCCTTTCAATCCTTTTCCTGCTATTTCACTTACTTCGGAAGCTTGAAAACTGTCGCCATCGGCTTTATATTCCATAATGGCCCTGGCAATGGGATGGGTGGATTGTTCTTCCATAGCCATTAAGTATTTCATCATTTCGGGTTCGCTCAATGACCCACTGCTTATAACGACATCTTTAATTTTAAAAACACCTTTGGTCACGGTGCCGGTCTTGTCCATCACTACGGTGGTTACCCTTGTCATTTCATCTAAAAAGGACGCCCCTTTAAAAAGGATCCCATTTTTTGAAGCTGCCCCCAAACCGCCAAAATAGCCCAACGGGATTGAGATTACTAGAGCACAGGGACAGGAAATGACCAAGAAGATCAATGCTCTGTACAACCATTCGCGAAAAACATAATCGGATACAAAAAAGTAGGGCAAAATAGTCAATGCAATTGCCAAGAATACTACGATGGGGGTATAGATCCTTGCAAACTTTCTGATAAACAATTCGGTTTTTGATTTACGTGCGGTGGCGTTTTGGACCATATCCAGAATTCGGGCAATCGAACTATCCTTAAATTCTTTGGTGGTCTCGATTTCAATTACGCCATCCAGGTTGATGCTTCCTGAAAATACTTTTTCGCCCTTCACAATCGTATCGGGTTTGCTTTCCCCTGTTAATGCTGCAGTATTAAATGAACCTTTTTCAGATAGTAAAATACCGTCCAAAGGGATTTTTTCGCCAACGCGTACCTGTACTTTTTCGCCAATAGCAACGGTCTCCGGACTTACTGAAATATAGTCGTTATTCCGATATACCCGAGCTTCATTGGGTCGTACATCGAGCAATGCTTTTATATTGCCTTTGGCACGATTGACCGCGGCATTTTGGAAGAGCTCGCCAACCGCATAAAAAAGCATTACTGCCACACCTTCAGGATATTCGCCAATGGCGAATGCACCTATGGTGGCAATGGACATCAATAAAAACTCAGTAAACACATCTCCTTTTTTGATGCTTTCCCATCCTGCTTTTACTACTGGAAGACCAACTGGCAAATAAGCAATTCCATACCAAGTAATGCGAATCCAATCCTTGAAAAAGGTAACATCAAAATAGTCTAACCCAATACCAATAATTAGCATTGTAAAACTTATGATTGCTGGAATATAGGCTTTGATTTGACTTGAATTGCCACTATGATCTTGAGCACCATCCTGACTCTGTGGCTCTTTTGAATTTGGTTTTAGATCCCTTAAATTGACTTTCTTTTTTTTCATTTTACTTGAATAAATTTTTAATATCAATTGGAATAGGCATCGCTTTTAATGGTGGTACATTTGCACCTCCAGTATTGCCAAGTGGGACGTGATTTATAAAAGATTTCCAACCACCATCAACTAACCTTATTATTAGTCCAAATACCTCTTTGTTGTCTTTTTGCATTAAACCAAACTTTAGCATTAACCAATGCGAACAGGTGTGCTTGATTGGGTAAGATTGACCTATAATATGGCTTCTTTCTAAATGATACCAAGCATCGCTATACTGCTTTTTACTTAAATAATAGCGGTAGTGCCCCAATTCTTTACTATATGCCTGTTTAAGATGTTTAGGTGTTTTTATATAAAACTTCATATCCATTAATTTTGGAGAAAATAGTTTAATAGTTAGTGCAATGGAAGTGCATTTATCGTCCATTGCATTTATCGCAAATGCCCTTTACCACCAAATTCACATTCTCTGCCTTAAAACCTTCGGGCAAATTGATGTGTGGGATTTTATGCTCTGTTAAACAAACTGTTTCATTACAATTTGCACAATGAAAATGCAGGTGTAGATCAGTATCCACTTCACAATTGCAATTCTCTTCACAAATAGCATATTTGGTACTACCGGTACCATCATCTATTTGATGGGCGACACCATTTTCAACAAAGGATTTTAGGGTGCGGTACAATGTTGACCTATCCGAATTATGAAAGTGCGCTTCAATATCGATCAAACTGACCGTTACTTTTTTGCTTAGGAGATATTGTAGGACCAACAAACGCATTGCAGTGGGTCTTACGTTATTATTCTCCAGTATTTGCTCTAAATCAGACATTTTGTTATAAATCAAAGCGTTTTAAAGAATCTCCCGTTTTAATCTGAAAGGCGTCTTCAATATCCGACAAATAAATAATGCCGTCAGCAGGTTCTTCGGTTTTGCCATTTGTTACAATTATATCAATTGCCGATTGGGCTTCTTCATTTTGACATACCAACTCAATTTTTATTACTGGACTATTGGTAATATAAAAATCTAAGGATGGTCTTGCTCCTTTAGCCTTAAAAGCCCCAGTGCCTTCTGCTTGTGAAAGGGTCATACTTTTAAACCCATTATCTGTAAGGGCCTCAATAATTTTTTGTATCCTGTTTGGTTTTACAAATGCTTTTATTTCTTTCATAATTATGAATCTTTAAAATGTTAATCGATTTTGAACCGAGCCTGTTCTTTAATTTTTAACTAACTAATTAAGACGATAAACAAACTTGGAATCAAAATCTTTGCTAATTATTGAATTAATGGTCGTGTTCCAATTCCTCTTTAATCATTTCTGAAGATAGGTTATAAGCTCCTTTGATAACTACTTTAGCATCTTTTGAAACTTCGGTAGGAAGATTCACTCCAACAAAGCCTAAATCAGTAATACCAACCGTTACGGGTATCATTTTGAATCTCATTTTGTTTGCTTCCATTTTTTCATCTTCATCGAGAATAAAAATAAAGGAATGCTCGCCTTCTTTTATAATGGCAGCTTCGGGTATGGCAAAACCTTTTTTCTCGCCCTGGACTATGCGCCCTTGCACGTACATACCCGGCAATAGATTTTTATCCTTGTTTTGGATATCTGCCAGAACTTCTAAAGCTTTTGGCTCGGTGTTAAAGGTCTGTCCAATAGAGCGAACGGATGCCTTAAACAATTCATCTGGACGGGAAGCGGTTGAAAAATGTATCTGTTGCCCTTTTTCGATTTGCCTTATGTCCTTCTCATATACCTTCAGATTGACATAAATCTTCGAGTTATCGCTTATTGAGAACATTCTGGATTGTGGTGCCACATAATCGCCAAGGCTAATCAGTACTTCATCCACGTAGCCACTTATAGGTGTGGTAATGGGAGCCGCGGAATATATTTGGCCTTCAGCCACTTTGTTGGGATTAATGCCCAACAGTTTTAACTGGGACCGCAAACCATTGACACTGGATGATGTGGAACGATATTTTGACTGCGCCATCTGAAATTCCTTCCCTGAAGACACGCCTTTATCATAAAGGGTCTGCTTGCGCTCAAAATCCTGTTTCAAAAAGACCAGTTCGTCTATTTTCTCCTGATACTCCTGTTGCATTGCAATGATATCCGGGTGTTCTATAAATGCCAATACCTGACCTTTATTTACGTTATCCCCGGGTATTACTTTTATGGAACTCACATTTCCGCCAACAAACGGACTGATGTTCGCCTTGTCCTGTGGAAAAAGCTCCAGCGTTCCTGTTACTTTAATGTTGTTCCCTAAATTCCGTTCCTCTAAAGGATTCATTTCCAATCCGATGGTTTCGGCCTGTTGCGTCGTAAGTTCGACAACGCCTTCTTTCTTATCCTGTCCTTCTTCGGCCTTCGCCAGTTCCGTAGCGGTGCCTTTCTCCTTATTATCGGACCCTGAACCTACTTTATTATTACAACCTATCAATAAAGAGGTTACAAACACTAAACTAATTATAGATATATATTTCATTATTTGTTTCATTTTGAATTATAGGTTGCCCAATTGATATTGCATATCGATGGTCTGCTGGTTATACTGATTGATATATTGTAAATGATTTTGTTTAATACGGATGGCGCTGTTGAGAATCGTTATGTAAGTGATATAGTCTATTTCACCTTCTTCTGATGCCAATTGTGCGGTGGCTATTTGTTCCTCTGCCAAAAGCAATGCGCCTTCTTGATAATATTGCAATACCTTTCGAGTTTTCTCAAGTGATTTTAGCAATTGCGACACCCTGCTTTCAGTTGTTGCCTTTTGCTCCAGATATTGGTTCTCTGCTACCATTGCATCGGCCTTGGCTGCCTTGATCCTCGACTTCTGCGGAAAAAACCATAACGGGATACTAATACCTGCCTGATAGGTGTTAAATCCAGGGACATCCTCCACATCCTGTCTGCCGTACGACAAACTGAATTTCGGCAGGAACTGGGATTTCTCTACACCCACATTTGCTTTACTTACTTCGGCGTTTTGCAACGCATATTGCAACATTGGGTTATTGGCCACCGAAGATGCATCCAATGTGGCCATAAAATCCAATGCCCCGTACGGTCCATCTACCGTTTCGATGCTTTCAACCGTTCCCAAATATTGTATTAGGGCACGTTTGGCAATTTCAATATCATCAATAACCTGTTGCCTTAAGACCTGAATCTGTTGAAATTCGGAAGAGGCCGCAATAAACTCCAACTTACCTGTTTCACCCGTCTCGTACCGAAGTTGGGCGGTGGCCTGAAAATTGGCATAAACACTGTCCAATTGGTCTGCAAAGCGCAACTGGGCCTTGAAATAATTAATCTGGTCATACGCCTGCATCACATTGCGCACCAATTGTTGTTCATTGGCCACATAAAATTTTTCTCCCAAAGCGATACGCTCTTTGTAAAATTTAGATTTTGAAAATCCGGAAAGCAAATCGATTTCACCTTGTTGCACGCCAATGGTTGTTTTTATTCCGGGAAGATTATTGCCGTATTCTTCTTTGCCCGTGAAAACTTGGGTGCTACCAAGGTCAAAACTTGTTCCCTTTAGGGCCTTTTCCCGTTCAATGAACGCCTGACTTTCCTTAAGCGATGGATAATTCTGTTTTGCAATAGCAATGGCCTCATCTACCGTCAAGGTTGTTGGAGTTGTGCCATCTTGATCGGTATCTTGGGCAAAAGCAGTTCCAGAAACCATCAAACCGCCAACCATCAGCAATACGGTTACAATGTTCGTTGATTTGTTGACATAGCTTACACCTCCATCAGTGTTATTACGGTCCTTTCTTGATTCCAGCCAATAATAAAGAATAGGTAGAACCACCAAGGTCAAGAATGTTGCCGTAAGCATTCCTCCAATCACTACTGTTGCCAATGGTCGTTGTACTTCTGCACCACCAGAGGTGGAAACCGCCATCGGGATAAAACCCATAATTGTTGTAATGGCTGTCAATAAAATTGGACGTAATCGTTCGTGCGTAGCTTCGTATATACGTTTTTTTATATCTGTCATTCCACTGTCTTTTAGTTCATTGAATTTGTTTATAAGTATCAAGCCGTTTAATACGGCAACTCCGAAGAGTACGATAAACCCCACTCCCGCCGAAATACTGAAAGGCATTCCACGGATCAACAAAACGAAAACGCCACCAATGGCCGCCAAAGGAACCGCTATATAGATCATCATGGCCTGTGAAAATGAATTCAAAGCAAAGTAAAGCAGAACAAATATTGTTATTAAAACGATTGGGACTACAATCATCAATCGGTCTGACGCACGTTGCAGGTTTTCAAATGACCCTCCGTAAGTAACATAATATCCCGGTGGCAGTTTCACTTCTGTTTCCAGTTTTTGCTGAATCTCCTCAACCATCGATTTTACATCGCGCCCACGAACATTGACCCCTACCGAAATACGCCGCGAGGTATTGTCCCTTGAAATTTGCATTGGTCCGGGTTTGTAGCTAATATCTGCTACTTCCTTTAGTGGAACTTGTGCACCGTTTGGTAGGTCTATATAAAGATTTTTTAAGCTATTGATATCCTGTCTAAAACCTTCTGCCAAACGTATGACCACATCAAAACGCTTTTCGCCTTCAAATATGACCCCTGCTTTTTCTCCAGCAAATGCAGCACTTACATAATCATTCAATTTATTGATGGTAACACCGTATTGCGCCATTTTAGCACGGTTATACACCACGGTCATTTGTGGCAGACCGCTTGTAGCCTCCACGTTGAGGTCTGCTGCACCCGGAACTTTCCGTATTACCGCTGCAATTTCCTGAACCTTGTCTGCCAACACGTTTAGGTCTTCTCCATATAATTTGATGGCCACGTCCTCACGAACACCGGTCAACAATTCATTAAAACGAAGTTCCACAGGTTGTGTAAACACGAAGTTTACTCCGGGCACAACTGAAATTTTTTCTTGTATTTTTTCTATGAGTTCTTCTTTGCTATCTGCGGAAGTCCACTTGCTCTTATCTTTTTCAAGAATGATATAGCTATCGGCAATATCCATAGGCATTGGGTCTGTTGGGATTTCGGCCACACCAATCCTTGAAACCACCGTTTTTACTTCAGGAAATTCATTAATTAAATTCTGAAGTTTTTCTGAAGCCTCAATGGATTCTGTCAGACTGCTCCCTGGTTTTATCAAGGCCTGAAAGGCAATATCTCCTTCATCAAATTTAGGGACAAATTCTGCTCCCATATTACTGAAAACAAATCCGGCAATCAAGAATAGTGCAACTGCGCCGATAATGACTCCTGCTTTAAACCGAAGTGCAAAATTCAACAGGGGCAGATAGGCACGATTCAAAGCACCCATAATTTTATCACTTATCCTATCAATCTTGTTTTCAAATTTGGCAAACCAACTATTTTGATTTTTAGCTGGTTTTAAAAATAAGGACGACATCATCGGCACGTAGGTAAGACAAAGGATAATCGCTCCTAAAACAGCAAAACCAAAAGTGAATGCCATTGGCCGGAACATTTTTCCTTCTATACCTGTCAAAAACAGAATCGGTGTAAAAACAATAAGCACAATTAGCTGTCCAAAAAAAGCGGAATTCATCATTTTACTTGAAGAATCGTAAGCTATTTCATCCATCTCGGTTTGTCCTATAATGGCATTGGATTTTTTCATCCGTTGATGAATGTGGAAAACCGTACCCTCCACTATAATTACCGCCCCGTCAACAATAATCCCAAAATCAATTGCCCCCAACGACATCAGGTTTGCCCAAATGCCAAATTGTTTCATTAAAATAAATGCAAATAATAGGCATAAGGGAATGATTGAAGCAGCTATCAAACCGCCACGAAAGCTTCCCAAAAGAAGTACCAAAACGAATATGACGATAAGCGCCCCTTCCATTAGGTTGGTTTTTACGGTACTTGTGGTTCTTTCAATAAGCTCGCTTTGGCTTAAAAATGTATCTATATAAACCCCTTCCGGCAAGGATTTTTGAATTTCGGTTATACGCTTTTCAACATTGTCTATAACGGTGCTCGGGCTTTGTCCTTTTAACATCAATATTTGTCCCCCTACAGTTTCGTGGCCATCCTGTGTAAAAGCACCATAACGCACCTGGCTCCCATAGCCAACCTTTTCGGCCACATCACGGATTAGAATAGGGTTACCATTTTGTGTAGTGACCACTGTATTTTCCAAATCTGAAATGCTACGTGCCAAGCCTTCGCCACGTATAAAATTGGCCTGATGGTTTTTTTCAATATACGCCCCTCCCGTGTTTGCGTTATTTTCGCTTAATGCTTCAAAGACCTGGCTCATAGTAAGGCCAAAGCTTTTAAGTTTATCGGGGTTTAGAGCAACCTCATATTGTTTTACATATCCACCAAAAGCGTTTACTTCCACAACTCCTGGGACTAATGCCATTTGACGTTTAACGATCCAATCCTGGATGGTACGAAGCTCTGTTGCATCGTATTTATCTTCATAGCCTTCTTTTACTTTTAGGGTGTATTGGTAGATTTCGCCCAGACCTGTGGTTATGGGTGCCATAAATGGCGTACCAAAACCTTCAGGAATTTCTCCCTTCACTTCGGCTAATTTTTCTTGTACCAATTGCCGGGGAAGGTAGGTCCCCGCTTGATCTTTAAAGACAATGGTTACTACGGACAGACCAAACCGAGAGATCGAACGCAGCTCGATAACATCAGGAAGGTTTGCCATTGCCAATTCTACGGGAAAGGTTACAAATTGCTCAATGTCCTCAGTACCTAAATTTGGTGCAACGGTAATAACCTGTACTTGGTTGTTGGTAATATCGGGTACAGAACCCAAGTTTATAGTGGCCATAGACCAAATGCCCGTACCGACAAGCACTACTATAAAGAGCCCAATAATAAATTTATTATTAATGGAAAAAGAAATGATCTTGTTAATCATAAATAAGTATTAATTCAATTGAAAACTTACGATGCGAACAGATGCCTCGTATTTATAAAGCGATGCCTATATTGAAAAGCATCACGTTAGGATATAGCTATCCTTAAAAAACTGAATTATACTTTAGGGGGTTGGAAAAGCGATTCCAGATATCTGGAAGTGAAGTTTACTTTATGTAAGTTAAACTGTTTTTTCTCTTCAAACTTTAATTGATTGGTTAAAGCCGAATTGTTGTTAGCAATAATTAATACTAAAGGGTGACAACATTGATTATGGGAATGGACTGGTGTATTCTCCCTATCCGGATTATTATGATGCCCTTCATTTTTTGCATCGTGGTCAATGTAATCTTCAACAACATATTCAAGGAAAGAGTCGCCATAAACTTTATGGTCTTGATAATGGTTAATAATGCTTGAAATTTCTTTAATTGGCCCACAAAAGTCCATATCTAGGCTAATTCCTTGAAAAAGGAATAAAATAGACATTGATATTGAAACCAGTGTTTTCATAAAGTTTTACAAATTTACGGATTAATGAGTGCAACTGTATTGCAAAGGGAGGAATATCTTAGTCCCCTAAAAGTCCGTTTTGGAGTACTGTTCAGATGTCATATGAGAAATTCTGTTCCCTCTTCCATTTGTTATTCTTTTTAGTAGTTTCTATTAATTCCCCTTTTACGTAATTAGGAAAGTATATTTAAACGACCATATGATCTACAGTAATAAAAGTCAAGTACTTTTCTGATGCTCAGAATAAACATAGTTTATTTTTCCCGTATCTTTAATTAGTTTACACTTTTAACCTTTAAATGCCCAAGATGGATTTTGGATATGTAAGAGTTAGTTCCAAAACACAAAAATTGGATTTACAAGTTGATGCTCTATTAAAAGCGAAGGTTCTCCGTAAGAATATTTTCTCAGATATAGTTTCAGGAGTAAAGGCCGAGAGAAAAGGTCTTGATGAATTACTACCAAGATTAAGAGAGGGAGATACTTTAATTGTCTGGAAAATGGATCGCGTGGCCAGAAGTCTTACCCATCTAATAAAGTTAATGGAAGACTTTAATGATAAGGGCATCAATTTTAAAAGTATTCAGGAGCCTTTTATTGATACAAAGTCCCCTCATGGGAAATTTATATTTGCCATATTTGCTGCCTTTGCACAATTTGAACGGGATCTTATCATTGAGAGAACTAGGGCAGGGCTTGAAAGTTCAAGACGGAAGGGTATTAGACTAGGAAGAAAACCGGGACTTGGCGATGAAGCAATAAACAAGGCTATACTTGCTGAAAATTATTACCGGAAATACGATTTATCGGTTGAGGATATCATGAAATTAATTGAAGTGCGCTCCAAACGGACCCTATATAAATATTTAGCATATAGAGGCCGAAGGAATTGTGCCATCTGCAGAAGTATCCTATGGGACCAAAAGCAACCAGTTGATGGTGCCTTTTGTAAAACTCACAACAAAAAGGTTTTCAAGTTTATTAATGACCGTTGTAAATTGGATACACCAATTGGAGATTTAGCAAGGGAAATGGTAAGTGATGGAAAGTTTCCTACTAAATCCGAAAAAGAGATTTTCAAATACTTAGAAATAAAAAGTATCGCTGGAAGAATCCACCCTCTTTTTTTAGAATTTAAAAACGAATACAAAAGGTTTAAATAAGAATACGATTCTTTCAGGATACAGACCGGGCCCTTCTCATATGCTGATCAATACTTGTATTTTTTTGGAAAAAAATTACAGCTTTTTCCTAATGCATTGAATAGCCCTACTTTTTGCATAGTATTTAAAACTCCAGAAATTGTATTTGATCCAAATTCTACCTGTTTAGGTTAACTCAATTAATTCCATAAATATTCAAATACCCAGAATTTAGGCTTGATCCTCATCAAATCAAACCACAATTAGCCATATAAAGACAGTTTTTGAGTGCAAATTGAGTGCAAATGAAAAAGCTTCAAAGATTAAAAATCTCTGAAGCCTTTATTTTACTGGTGATGGCAGAAGGATTCGAACCTTCGACCGCCTGCTTAGAAGGCAGGTGCTCTATCCAGCTGAGCTATGCCACCATTCGCATTTGATAACTAGTCATCTTTAGCGGCTGCAAATATACAACTATCATTAATTACTGAGCAAATTAATTCATAAAAAATAAAGTCTATTTTTTATGAATTAATTCTGACCGGTATTTAGCCACTATTTACTACATAAAAATAAACTGAATCCTTTGCTGTAAATAGTGACCGATACACGACTTCGCCCTTCTCTTTCACCACCAAACTCATATTATTCAATTACATAATTTATTTCCATATTTATATTTTAATGGTTTTTTCTTTATAAATTAACATTTTCTTTGCTAATGAACAATGAAAGTGAAAAATATCCGGTAATAAAGCAGTCATCTCATGATTACAAAATACTTCAGAGTTTTTGCATACTACGTACTTCTTATTTCCTGCCTTTCCGTCCATTCCCAAAAACAAGTTTCATTTCGACAATTATCTGTCAAGGATGGCTTATCCCAAAATTCAGCAATTTCAATTACTCAAGACCATGCAGGATTTTTATGGATTGCCACCCAAGATGGATTGAATAAATACGATGGAAGAAGTTTCGAGAAACACCAACAGTACTTCAAGGATATAACCAACCCAACCTATAGTAAATTAGGAAAGGTGTTTGTGGATAGCCAAGACGAATTATGGATCCTACCCATAACACAAATCCCACATAAATTAAATAAGAGCACCAACAGTTTTGAACCACTTTTAGATATAGTGGATGCTAGCGCAATCTTTGAAGACCACCAAAAGAACCTTTGGTTCGGAAGTTATTCTACAGGGCTCTATAGACTCTCGTACGAAACCAAAAAAATTAAGCATATCATTGGCCCTGATAAAGTTAATACTATAAATGCCATTACTCAGGACCAATTGGGTAATCTATGGCTCAGTTGTGAAAAATATATTATAAAAATAGACCCCACACAGCCAGAAAATATATTTTATTATTATCCCGATGGAAATAAAAATTCCAATTCCAATTATAGTTTTATTCTTTTCGACCAAGAAAACAATCAATGGATTGGGACTTTTGGTGATGGAGTTTGGTACAAAGAGTCTAAGGAGTCCAATTTCAAAAGACCGGATATTTTTATTGAAGATCTAGAAAATAGCCTTAATTCAATTTATGTCATCACCATGTTACTCGATTCTAAAAATCAGTTGTGGATAGGCACATATGGGGATGGACTTTTTAAAATTGACCTAGCACAAAGTCAATTAAACCAATACCTGCCTGAAAAACACAATCCAAAAGCCATTCAGTATAAGGATATTCTCAGTATTTATGAAGACTATACTGGAACCCTTTGGTTTGGAACCGATGGTGCAGGGCTAAATTATTACGATGCCCTATTGGAAAAATTCAATTCCGTAATTAATTTTCAAACTCCTGAGAATATCAATATAGATGTGGTAAGATCTATCACATTGGATGCACAAAATAATGTATGGATAGGTACTAGTGGTAAAGGCTTATCGAGGTTTTCACCGAAAAAAAATGAATGGACCACCTATCAGACGGATAATAAAAAAGGACTTAGGTCCAATAGAATCATGAGCTTACTCAGTGCTAATGATGGAGATTTATGGATTGGAACACAGGAGGGAGGGCTACATATCATGGATATGGAGGAACAAATAATTGAATATCCCAACCTAAAAAGTCTCGAAAATTTGACCGTTTGGTGCATGCTAAATGATACTGATGAAGATAAATGGATAGGTACAAGAGAGGGTGGACTCCTTAAGGTAAATAAACATAAAGGGATTCTAAAAAAATTTATAAAAAGCGATAGTACTAATGGACTTCCCTCCAACAACATTAGGGCAATTGCTCAAGAAGCCGGTCAATTTCTCTGGGTAGGCACCCAAGACAATGGAATTAGTAAAATAGATTTGAAAACCAATACTATCAGATCTTATGCTCATGAACCTGGCAACAAAAACTCCCTAACAAGCAACCAGATAAAATCTTTGCACTATGACAATAAAGGCATCCTGTGGATCGGCACCAATGGCAGTGGTCTATGTGCTCTTGATATTGTAAATAACCAGTTTTACAATTACACGACAAAAGATGGCTTGGCCAATGATGTGGTATATGCCATATTACCCGATGAACAAAATAACTTATGGTTAAGTTCCAACAGGGGGATAACCAAGTTTTATGTTCCCGACAATCTCAGTTCAAAACCCAAAATTGTCAATTATACCAATTATGATGGCCTTGCTACGGAATTCAATACAGGCGCCTATTATAAGGCAAGAAATGGGAACTTGTATTTTGGGGGATTGGAAGGTTATTATTGGTTTAACCCATCGGACATAGAAATCAGTAAAGTGCTTCCTAAAACGGTAATTACTAAGTTTGAAATATATAACACAACCAAACCCCTAATACCCGACTTAAAACTCAACTATAAACAAAATACCGTTGCTTTTTCATTTGCAAGTCTACAGTTCTCCCTACCCGTTAAAAATCAATATCAATTTCAACTAGTTGGACACGATACCGATTGGATTCAATCCGGCAATGAGAATAGTGCACGATATACCAATCTACCTCCAGGTAACTACACTTTTAAAGTCAAATCTAGCAATTATGACGGCGTTTGGAACGCGGAGAAGGCCTCCTATAGCTTTATTATTGATAATCCCTGGTACCTGACCAATAGCGCTATTCTAATGTATCTTCTTTTGGTAATTATTACTCTCTATTTAATTTATAGATATTTTAAATGGAGGTGGAATATGAAAATGCAATTAAAATTTGAAAGACAAGAAACGGAAAGATTTAAGGAACTAAACGATTTTAAAGCAAAACTATATTCCAATATTTCCCACGAGTTCAGAACCCCATTGACCTTAATAAATGGACCTATTAAAAAACAGTTGGGCAACAATCCAAATGCCAGTTTAAAAAAGGACCTCAACTTGGTAGATAAAAATACCAAAAGACTTTTAGATCTAGTCAATCAAATGCTAGAATTAAACAAATTGGATACGGGTTCCCTAAAGGTAAACCCAGAAAAAGTTCATTTGGGAGGTTTCATACAGTCCCTATTGGAGCCCTTTGAATATCTTGCTAAAAACAGAAATCTGGTCTTCTCTCATAAGCTGGGTCCTGTTCCAATGACGTTATTTGATACCGATATTATGGAAAAAATAATTGGTAACCTATTGGGAAATGCCATAAAATATACCCCAACAGCTGGGTGTATTGACTTCCAAGCCGAAGTAAAAGACACCAATATATTAACCATTTGTATCGCCAATGATATCGATGAAATTGTAGAAAAGGATACCCATAAATTTTTTGAAAGATTTTATCAATCAAACCCCACCAATGAAGGGGCAGGAATCGGTCTTTCCTTAGTAAAGGAATTGGTGGAACATCTTCAAGGAACAGTCAATGCATCGTACTCCCTTGACCAAAAGAAAATATCCTTTACTATAGAAATCCCCATACATTTGATAGATGACCATGAAATTAATGAAGGGATAGTCACTAAAATAAATGGACATCGAGCAACAACTAAAAAAACGAATCAGGTCCTACCGTTGCTATTGCTGGTTGAAGACAATATATCTCTTTTAAATTTTATGATTTCGCTTTTGGAGGATAAATACAAGATCATAACGTCAAAAGATGGCGAGGAAGGCATTAATATGGCACTAAAAAAGATTCCGGATCTAATTATCACAGATCTTATGATGCCAAAATTAAATGGAATAGAATTATGTAATCAGCTAAAGAACGATGAAAAAACATCCCATATCCCAATTATTATGCTCACCGGAAAAACAGGTCCGGAAAACGAAATTGCAGGCTTGAAAAGTGGTGTGGAAGAATACATGATAAAACCATTTAATCCAAAGACCTTTCAGATAAGAATAGAAAACATCTTAACCACTAGAAAAAAACTCAGGGCCCATTACAATAAGGAAAATATTTTTAAGCCAAAGGACATTGCCTTTACCTCCACCGACGAAAAATTTCTATTAAAAGTTGAAGACATCTTAAATAATTACTTACAGGATTCAGATTTTTCCGCGGAAAAATTTAGCCAACTTCTAGGAATGAGCCGAATGCAGCTACATAGAAAACTAATTGCCCTAACAGGATACAACACTACAGCATTCATTCGCCTAGAAAGGTTAAAACAAGCGCAAAAACTTCTTAAAAAACCAGGAATAACTGTTGCGGAGGTGGCCTACACGACCGGATTTAATACACCTTCATATTTTATAAAATGCTATAAAAAAACATTCGGAAAAACGCCGATGTCCTAAATACTAAATTCATAGCGTTGTAACACCAAAAAAAGTTACATCAGTACCATCTTCTGTTACATACAACCAACTGTTTCTCATACACATACTAGAAATTTGATTCAACAAATAATCGATCAAATATTAATCTTCTAAAAAGAGTATGAAATGAAAACAATAATGCTAGGTACACGGTTAGCCATTTTTCTATTCCTTTTTTGTTTTGGCACTGGAATATGCCATGCCCAATTCCTTAAAAAGTTGGGACAACGTGTAGAAGATGCTGCACAGGAAGCTGTAATTAGAAAAACAGAAGAGAAGGTAAATAGAGAAACCGAAAAAGCCATGGATACCATCTTAGATGGTAATAAGGGCAATAAGAAGAAGAAAAACAAAAAAAATAAATCTTCGAGACAAGGAAACCATCAGAGTGATGAAATAAATAAAAACAATGACATTCCAAATGAAGAACACGAACAAAGTGATTTTGGCGTGTATAGCAATTTCACCTTTATACCAGGAAACAAGTTGTTGTTTTATGACGACTTTGCAGCGGATGCCTTAGGCGATTTCCCTGCCAATTGGGAAACTGGAGGCTCTGGGGAAGTAGTAACAACTTCTAGTTCCGAAAGCAAATGGCTTTCCATTGTTAGACGTTCTGGATATATGCCTACCATGAAGAACACACTCCCCGAAAATTATACCATAGAATTTGATTTGGTCAATAACGGATACGGGTCAGGAAAACCAACTAGTAAGATATTCTTTGCATTCTTATCTAAAAAGTCATATGCCATGGGGAGCGGCGGCACATTGGCAGATGTAGAAATTTTACTCTCTACCAATAGTTTTGATGTACGGACTGTAGAAAATTTTGGTGGAGAAGTTGAAGTGAAAATTGGCAATCGAATTGATAGGGAAATGCCCGAGTACCTCAATAATAGCGTTCATATTTCTATTGCTGTTAACAAAAAAAGGCTAAGAATGTGGGTAAACGAAGAAAAAATGGTGGATTCCCCAAATTTAATTCAGGCCAATATTGGCAAGTATTTTATCATAGAAGCGATGGATGTATTGCCTGATAAAGGGCATTTTGTAGGTATCACCAATTTCAAAATCGCAGCGTCTACCGAAGATTTGCGTTCCCTCCTACTTAAAAATGGAAAATTCAGCACTACAGGGATCTATTTTGATACCGCTGCATCCACCGTTAAAAAGGAATCCTATGGAATACTATTGGACATCGCCAATATGCTGCGCGATAATGATCATATCAACTTACAAATAATTGGTCATACCGATAATAAAGGCGAAGAAGGCTACAACCAAACATTATCTGAAAGTAGAGCTGCAGCTGTAAAGCAAATTCTTATTGAAGAATTTGGGATAGGTGAAAGCCGATTACAATTTATGGGCAAAGGTGAAACAGATGCTGTAGATGATAATTCCACCGAGAAAGGCAGGGCAAATAATAGAAGGGTAGAATTTATAAAACTTTAAAATATGAAAAAATCTACAACATCATTAACCGCAGTGGGGATTCTATTCCTAATGTCATTTTCCATACAAGCACAAAGCAATGATTGGACCGGAAAATGGAATACAACGTTTCTAGGAAACAATTCATGGGCTTTAAACATTACAAAGTCGGGAACTAGTTATACTGGCACCTTTCCAAGTGGGAAACTAGTTGGCAAGTATCAGAACGGCAATTTAACTGGCACCTATACAAGGACTGTAAATAGTTTCGACAGAACGGGAATGGGAAACATGGGGGAATTCACCTTCATTATGCATGCCGATAAAAAATCATTTGAAGGCGAATATAAGCCTGAAGGTAAAGATTGGCAAGCTGATAATTGGAACGGTACAAGGCCAGTTTCAAAATATGGAAACCTACTCGAAGAACAAGTAGCAAAAAAAGAAATTACCCAAAGAGATCAAGTCCTAAAAGAGTATGCTAACAAGGATAAGCCTGCACCGATTAAACAATGGACCGGCACTTGGGAAACAGATGTAATGGGCAAATTAAAGATTCATGAAAAAAATATTGCCAATGTCCTAGGAAAATACCGCTTTCAGGTAAACAACAAATTTACGAATGGAGACATCACAGGAAAAGTAATAGAAAATAATCGCAATAAATTTGAAGGCCATTTTAAGGATAGTGAAGGCAAATCGGGTCTAATTAAAATTTCATATTCCAATTTAATTAGGGCAACTCCAGGTTATGATTTCACAGGTGTATTAATCTATGATTTTACCCCTGAACAGAAAAAAATGAATATTCCTTTAACCAAAAAAGTAGTATCCATAAAAGGTCATAGAGTATCCTCATTAGAACCCAATATGGTTAACTATAACTGAAAATCCAGAAACTATGCGCCTCCTACACCTATTTTCTTTATTGTTGGTTTTGTTTTCATGCAATGAAAGCAAAAAAGATAAGGCCAGCGCAACTAATGAAGTTTTGGAAGATTTCTCCAAAATGCCGGATTCTGTAATCCTAAAAGGCTTTGCCATTCTAGATACCATCCAACTAAAACCGGTAGTGCAAATGGTAAAGGAACTTAGGCAAATCCCAGAACTGCAAGAAATTGGTGTAGGCGACGAATTGTTGAGCTTTAGGCTAAAAAATGGCCCTATAATGTTGCTTAAGCTCAAGGAATTTTCACCCCAAACAAAAGGAGGTACTGCAAGTATGGCAACAACGCCGATCATGGCTCTGAACATTACCAATGCCGACGAAAACTCCGCCAATGTGGTAGGCGCACAACGAGGCGAAAATAGGCAAAACAAAAAAGCATTTGTGTTAGCCCCTTATCTTTGGTATTTTAAAAATGATGATGATGCAAAAGTTCCTTATTCAAAACTTAAAAATCATAGAAATTATAAAGGCAATGTTAATTACAAATCAAATAAAACTGAAGATTCCCAAACTATAACCATAGATGATTACTTATCATTTAATGATTATGACATGGTATATTTAAGTTCTCATGGTTCCCAAATATGTAAATGGTGGTGGGAAGACGTAATAGAAACAACAAGCAATTGCCGCTCTCATATTTCTTCAGGAATAAAATTCACTAAAAACAATCTTCAAGCATTGCTTAATTTGCTTAAAAGTAAAAATGTTAAAGGTGTGGCATTGGCTTATGATGAACTTTATTTTTTGCCAGAATTCTTTGCTTATACGTATCCAGAAATAAATAACAAGCTTTTTATTTTCAGTGCCTGTCAATTGGGTCAACGAGGAGATGTAGAGACCACTTTCAACAGTATTTTACAAAACGGACAGCTTTTTTATTGGCATAATAGTGTTTTTCCAGAGGATGCGTCAAAAGCATTTTCGTACATGTATGACAGAATGTTACAATATGGAGAAACAGCACCTTTAGCTTTTAAAAATACCCCATACGAACTTAAAGAAAATTTAAAAACTTTCGCAAGCGAAGAAAAAAGGGGTAATTCCGTTGAAGTTTATACCTATTTAAAAATGGCCAACAAAGGCAATGCCATGCATCTTATAGAACCCATAAGTTTTATAGATGAAAAAACAAAGAAAGAATTACAAGAAGGCGTAGTGTATCCATTTGAAGGCATCCTAGAAGATGACCAACCGGAAGAGGCTAGTTTTACTTTGGAATTTTTGGGATACACCGTACAAGAAATGGAAGACAAAGGCATGAGCCTTTCATTAAAAGTAGATGGCAATGCGGTACTGGATCATATTTCCTTTGTTCCCGATACCGACCCCTATGATAACATAGAAGTAAAAGTAGGCGAAAATGAAAAAACCACCCTAGTCACCTTTAAAGGGGTTAAACTAAAAAAAGACCTGAAAAAAAACAGCTCGGTAAAATTGGAGGCCTTTTTTCATTTTAGCGAGGAAAATTATGGGTACCAAATGATCCATGTATCCACTGGGAGTTCGGATATGCGGATTGTCATGAACGCACCGGACGGGACGATCAATATGTTTTTTGATGCGGACAACTACGGTCTTAAAATGACCCACCCCGTCGAAAACAAGACCTTATATTCAGACGAAGAAGGTTACATATATATAAACGCTCCAGGCAAAGGTTGGATGAAAACCAAATTGATTCAAATGTTTGGCGCGGTGGCACAATTTGCTCCTATAGATATGGATTTTATGGCCTTAGAGATGAACAAAGGTTCTGTAATGCACAAAATTGCCGCTTTCGCTGGAGATATCACCATTGCCAAATTGGAAAACGAACCTAGGGCTAAAAAAATTAGTGGCGGTATTGGAACGGAAAAGACAGTTTTTAATGTTGATGGGCGTGTTACAATAACATTTGACGGAAAAAAAAGATTGGAATCCATGGTGGAAGGACCATCCAGTATACATTATTATTACGAAGAACAGCAGATAACAATGCCGTCGGCACAAATTTTCTCAATGCCTTCATTTAAATAGATAAAGAAAGGATTTGAAATGGGCTGCTACACTGTGATATAATTTGCGTTCGCCCCAATTATAAAGTGGATTAAACTGAAATATAAGATTCATTAATTCTATTGAGAACCAATAAATAAAAACTGATGAAACGAGCAGTAAGAAATTTTAAGAACAACTTCACAAAAGGTGGATTTTAAAATTTTTGATGCGAGAGCGTAGCGGTTACATACGTTCTCAATTTTTAATTAATTTATTTCCAAGTAATTAAAAAGATCTAAACGTATGAAAAAGCAAGTTGTACTTCTACTAGCTGTCCTACTGTTTTCCTTGAACATTAATGGGCAAATGAATTTTACAAACAATGACCCCGAAGGGAGTTTTCCCAAAATCGAGATCAACAATACGAGCACTACCCTATTCGCCAAAATAGGCGAAAATAGTAAGCCTTGGTTACATTGGAACGAAGTGCCCAAAAACATTGAAACCGGTAATGGGCGTTCCAAATTTAAAATGACCGTATTCAACAACGATGGCATAGCCAACAGAACTTTTGAAATATTATACACCATATCCTATGGTCAATCCAATACCGATCCCACGGCCTACATTAAGGCTACCTATATATACAGGGACAAAAGACCCAATAAGATATTGGAAGAACATTTTAAATTAATACAATAATCATTTATACGTATGAAAACTAATGTATTTTATGTACTGATCATTCTATTTGCAGCTGCCTGTCAAGATAGCCCTAAAACAGATAAAAAAGAAGATGCGGACATAATGGTCACTTCTGCTACCGAAAAAGAAAGTCCATCTAAGAATCAATACCAGGATTCAGAAAGTCAAAAGGCGCTTTATAAAGCTTTAAAAAAGAAAACACCTTTAACGGGTGAACAATTATTACCCATAATACCCGAACATATTAACGGGAATACTAAAATAGGCGAACATAGGTTCGAGGCCAGTAATCAGGTTGCAAATGGAATGTATGGTTCTTATGATAGTCCATATAATTTCTGGATCGAAGACGGGTCGGGTTCAAGGGCTATAGTTCGAAACTTTTTTGACAGCTTAAAGTTCAAGAATCAGGGTCCTGAAGGTACAGAATACGTGTACCAAGAACAAGATGGTTACAAAACCATTGCTTTTTTACAGCCAAAGATTAAAAGAAACCAAATTTCTTTTATCTACAATAATAGATTCCGAATTTCTTTAGAAGGATCCGACTCCCAAGATGCCTTATGGTCATACATCGACTTTGAAAATTTAAAAAAACTAGATCAATTCAAATAATTAAATATAAACTAAACCAAAAATTATGAAAACACATTTTAAACTACTTATAGTAGCCTTTATTTTATGCTCTACCAATTCCAATGCACAATCGGTCGAGGGCAAACTGGCATTAAAAGGATTATCAAGAAGCAACACCATTAAACAGAAAACACCGGTAGATTTATTTAAAGCATTTAAGGAGGGTATTTATACCATAAATTTCAATTTCAAAACCACCAATGTAAAATCAGATCAAATTATTCTTTTTGATATGAAAACTACGGTAAAACACAATGGAAAAACTATTTCAGAAACTTCTCGTGGAGGGTGGCCTTGGATACCAGGTGATATGTTTGTGCCCATAGAGGCTTTTGATGCTATTCCAGCAATACAAAAACTTGCTGAAAAAGGACTTCCAATAAGCATACCTGGCGATATAAAATCAGGTAATTATGAAATCATATTCCAAATTATACCGTCAGAAGGGCAAAAAATAAAAGGGGGTATAAGCCCTGCGACCATGCAATTCACCATTAACAAATAATCCACATGAAAGAAAAAAATAACATAGGTAAAGAGAACCCCAAAAGAAGAGACTTTTTAGCAAACCTGACAATGGCTGCAGCTGCCTTGACCCTTAACAGTGCTTTTGGATTTCCTCTGGAAACTGAGCAGGGTAAAGGTAAATTATTTATTAAAATTGATATAGCCCATGGTATTTCCGAAGGCAGAAATGGTATTCATCAATTTTCGGGTGACGATTTGGAAAAATTGAAAAGTGGTAAAATGGAATCGCTAACCATAAAATTGGACATTAGTAATGACCAACGCACATGGAAAACATTGGAAACAAGCATTACAGACCGTAATTTCATGAAACAGCTTACGGAAATTGCCAAAAAAGCCTAGCTATGAGATTAACTTTAAAGGACACCACAAAAACCCGTGATTCTGTATTCGCTTACCAATGCCATGCTTGTAATAAGTGCTGTCACGGAAAAGGAATTCAAGTAAACCCTTATGAAACCATGCGTCTATCAAGCAATCTGGGAATAATAACTACGGAATTCAGACTCAAATACCTGAATGGACAATTGTTGAAACATAAACAAAATTCGAATGCTTGTATTTTTTTGGGCGAAAATGGTTGCACGGTTCATGAAGATCGACCACTAGTTTGCAGATTGTATCCATTAGGTAGATTACGGATGGCTGACGGTGAAGTATCTTTCACAGAACTTACACCTCATCCCAATTCAGCTGGTGAATACGGAACCAATTCCACTGTAGATAGTTATTTAAGCACTCAAGAGGTACAACCGTATCTGGATGCCGAACAAAACTATATGAAATTAATACAACAAATGGCTAAATCCGCCATGAGTAAATTACCACCAAAGTCAAAAAAGGCACATAACTATGACATAGCAACCAAACTTAATTATACCGAATGGATACTTGACCCCGACCCGGTTATAGTCAAGTATTGCAATTGGAGAAATATCGAATTTCCAGCAAAAACAGAGCAACAACTGATACTGCATATAGAAGCACTTAAAGCTTGGGCCGATGGGGAATGGGATCCTTTTGCAAATGCATAATAGAAATATATCGACTTTAAAAACCTTAAAAAATCAAACCAAATAAACCTTAAAATCGAACTAAAATGAAAAAATTGCTAAAACTTACCCTGGTTGTATTGCTTTTGGTTTCCTGTAAAGAATCTCGAAAATCATCAGACCCTGCATCATCCAAGATTTTAGAAGGCGTAATGGATGAAGTAACTGGTAAAAATGTTGACGTAAACGAAGAATATGCCCTATTACTGGTAGAATTGGGCACTAAATCGCCATTGACCAATGACCAATTAATGGACGCATTCCCAAAAAAATTGAGCAATTTAAGTCTGGACCCATCGGAGCAAAATATTATTGAACCTAAAATTTCAGGCGGTCAACTTGTTTCCGGACGTTTTGGCGATGATACTGTGAGAATGGAAATATTGGATGCCGCCGGCCAAAAAGCTGTTGGTGCCATTTTACCACTGAAAATGCTACATCTAAACAAGGTCACTTCAGAAAATAATAATACCATTAGATATTCAAAAAAAGAGCGCAATGGAATATTAACCTTTGGCACTGATCGAGATAAAAATACGAAAGCCGATTTTCAATCCGAACTTAGGTTCCTCTACGACAATAGATTTTATGTTACACTGGAAGGCAAAGGGATGGATGTCGACGCTCTGTGGAAAGCCATGGGAATTGAAAATTTGAGTCGTTTTAAAGATTTTAATAAATAATCTATCTAATTATGGAGTTTTTTGAGTCACTTAGTCAGTTTCAACTAGCGGGAATAATTCTACAATTGGTAATATTACCCTTTATATTTATGACACTGCGGCGTTTATGGTGGGCAAAACAATCCCATCATTGGCCCAAAGTTAACGGAATAGTAGTAAAAGGCCTCGATTTTCCCCTTTCACGTGTAATCGCATTTTTATACACTTATAAAATTAATGGCACCACTTATCAAGGTGACAAACCTTTTTTTGCCAATTCATTTAAAAACTGTCCTAAAAGGAAAGCTTCGAATTTAATGGACACCTATACCATAGGAAGGCAATTAAAGGTTTTCTATAATCCATCAAACCCAAACATTTCCACCTTGGAACCAGGCAGAAAAGATGGAGTATTAGGCGCTTTGGCCCTATTGGCCTTACTTTTTATATTAGGAGCCATATCCCTTTATCGCCCTTCCCTAATAGTGGAAATCATAGATTACTTTTCTAACCTGTAAAACACCTTAAACATGAAAAAGTCAATACTATTTTTGATGCTTATTGTCCTTCAAATTGGGATATCACAAACGCAACCGCAAATAAAGGACTATCCATTAAAGGCTATGGATTTAGTGCTATTTTCCTTTGGCATGGAGCAACCAATAACAATAGGATCTACCTCTGATCTGGGAGAAATACATTTAAATTTTCCTAATGATTTAAATTTTATAAGTGATGAAGTAAAAGCAAATTTTATGTCGGACACGGCTTTTACCTTGTTTTCTAAATGCGATAATAGTTATGACATACTTTCAGAGGCTGAAAATGGCAAAGCAGTCAATGCTGGTTACATATCATTAAGCTCAAAAAATAATCCGTATTCAGGCATGCTTTATATGGTTACCGATGAGATTTTACTGCCATGGTTAGAAGATACTTATTCCAATAATGCCGTAGCAGGATCCTACTTTGAACTGGTCTATGTGATTTCCGACTTTAACTACCAGGGACAATGTACCTCAACAGTCTCCAACACAGAGAATGACACCATTGAAACCACCTACAACTACGATTTGCAACTAAAAGCCGGATTTAATTTTATTGAATATAAAATTGAAAGTGTAGCTGAGCATGAAGTGCCAAGCATGTATGATGAAAATGTATTTGACAAAATAATGAAACCAAGTAAAATAACCGTTACCTCATCACAATCAACGCCACCAACAACGATGTGGATTGGAAAATATTTTTAAAATAAAGAAAACATGAAAACAATACATCGATTTTTTCCAATACTTATATTTTTTATGGGATGTGCAGTTTTCCCCCAAACACCGGAGCAGCAAAAAATGATTGACAAAGCACTAAAAATGCGCGATAGCATTATGGAGTGCATGGGCCTTGAAGACGTGATGCAGAAGGCAGATCAACAGCAGAAAGAACTCGAAACAGACAAGAAAAAAAACACCAAACCGATCCCTATCCTCAAAGCCACAAATTATGAGGATAAATATTGGAAAAACACCCTTGCCAGCGATAAGAATAATAAATTGATAAATTGGAAGAAGGGAGCGGCCGATCTAGTTTTTAACTATAACTATGATCCAAGAAAAGATAAAGTAGCATATGTTAAAGTTGGTTTGATTAAAGCAGATGGTACAATCGAATTGAATCCATCAAACAAAATCCCTGTTTTAAAACCCTTGACCAACTACAAAAACGCTAACACTTTTTTTGATATCCATAATCCAGATTCTTATCAATACACTAACGAAAATACAGGTTTTAAGCTCAACTCATATTTATCAGTGTACCAAAATGAGCAGCAGATTGGAATTTTAACACTTGGAAATTCCGTAAAGGTAACCCATAACCTATTGACCCCAGGAGATCTTTATTTTGGAGATGAAGGATATATGTTGTCATGGGTTTATGTAGAGGAAGCGTGTGCTTTAAAGGCAAATGAAAATTGGAGTGGGGATTTAAGCAATACCGGAACTCCTTTATTGGTTGAAACCAATGTTGTTTATGACCTGAGTTTTAAACCAGGCTGGAATTTGGTGAAGACCGATGTTATAGGGGAATACCAATTTCCAAATGCACCTGAAGGAGATAGGTCACGATATAAAAAACATGAACATACTGTAGTTAGTTCCATACCCACAGATGCGACCTATTACTTCAGGTCAGCGGTACAATACTAAAATTTAAAATTCACGATATAAAACAGTGATTAAACTCTCAAATATAATACTGGAAAAACCTAAATAATCTGTAGCAGACCAAATCGGAACAATATTATAACATATAACACGATCAGTATATGGAGTTTAATATTTTACCTCAAAGTATTTTGATTTTACGGTAGGGTATTTTCCATTTAAATTGTTACACTATTAAACCACTTAAATATATTTATTATGAATACAGAAAATCGGAGTGTTTTAACGAAGGTAAAAACAACCCTATTATGTTTGGGTATCGGAATTCTTGGGATGCTAACTGTAGTAAGTTGCGATAAAGACAACACTTCTAACAAGCAAGGTAAATTAGCAATCAATGCCAAAGCAAAGTTCATGGATGATAGTGCTAAATCCTCTAAACCGGCAAAGGAAGTCGGCCCCAACCTTGTGATCAGCGATTTTTTGATCAACCTGAAGGAATTTGAACTGGAATTTGACCTTGATTATGACGATGATGAGAATGAGCAATGGGATGACGATGGATTCTTTGACTACGAGGATGAAATTGAATTGGAAGGTCCGTTTGAATTAGATCTTATAAAAGGAGAAATCTCTTTTATAAATGCTAATATTCCCATGGGTAACTATGAGGAAATAGAGTTCAAAATTGATAAAAGCAAGGATGTAACGAGCGACCTGTTTGGAAAATCTATTTTGATAAAAGGTACAATTGAAAATGTTCCATTTATTTTTTGGCACGATTTTGATGATGAAATTGAAATAGATTTTGAAGATCCCAAAATGGATATTGTGATTGTGGAAAATCAAACGAATTTAACCATACAATTTGACCTTACCCAACTTCTAAACGGTGTTGGCGGAGTAGACCTTTCCCAAGCCGCTGATGGAAATGAGGACGGAATTATTGAAATAAGCCCAGAGGATCAAGATGGCAACAATGCCATAGCGACACAATTGAAGGAAAAGATTAAAGATATTATAGATTTGTTGGACGATTAATTCTTCTTCCACTAAAGATCCATTTAGTATAAAAACAAAAAATCCGATCACAAATGTGATCGGATTTTTTTGGTCGGGGTGGCAGCATGCCACGTATCGCTACAAATAATTGATTATCAATATTTTAAATACACTTACCTCGTGTTTATGCCCTTTATGGACACTAGGCTTCAAAAGTGGCTAAAGAACGTAGTTTTTTCGTGTGATTTACAAGATAAAATTACAAAGAAAATCAATACGATGCAATGTACTTCAAATCTTATCCTATGATGCCTCTGCCATTGTCATTTTCAACAAATTAAAAGAAGAAATGTTCAAATCATCGTCCTTTAAAATGTTCATTTTACAGGACTCCAATGCAAATCAAGATTATCCCCAAGTTAAACTTTGTTAATGATTTATTCTCGACAATAATTAGTCTATCCTTTTTAGACTTGATGAAAAACATTTAAAGCAAAGATGGATCTCTTTTTACCAAATCCGTTTCCAATCGAAAAAGTATTGGTTTGCCACATTTATTTAAGCTTTTATGAATTTCCCCTCTTCTCATATTTTATTCAATATCTATTATCATAATGAATTTAGGAAGAATAACATCAAAGAAGTTTTACAGTTCACTTCAAATATTTCTTCAGGAACGCAATCACTTTTGTTCGAATAGTATCCACATCGAACATGTCACCGAAGTTGGGCGAATTGGGGACAATAATCAATTCATTTACCACCCCTGTAGAGGTAAACCATCCGCTTAGAAGTTTTGATTGCCTGTTCCGGACAAGGTCATCTTTTTCACGATGTATAATCAAAAAAGGTGGGTCATTTTTATCAATATAGGTCACAGGGCTAGCAATCTTGGCTAAATCCGCTCGAGCTATCGGCGATGCCCCCAATAAGATCGCCTCAGGTGCTTTAGGGTCTTCGCTGCTTTTCAACGAGGTCAATTCCGATGGTCCGTAAAAATCCACAACGGTTTCAAAATATATAGTTTAGTATGGTAAATCACTGAACAATATGCTAATTTGAACATAGCCTATTTAGTTTAAACTAATTAAAGAATCCTAATTCGGCAACGTAAAAGCCATAATTGAGCCTGATAGGTTTCCCGGCTTACCCTCTACGGAAGCCGTAACATATTGTTTGCCGTTCGCCCAATACGTATTTGGTGTGGCATTGGCCATTGCTGGTAGTACCGTTTCCCAAACAAGCTTGCCAGTTGCTTTTTCAAAAGCACTGAATTCATTGTCATTCGCTCCGGTAATAAATTGATTCTCTTTAAAAAAGGCATTACCAATTTCTATTATAAAGAATAATTGCTTACAAAAAACTCGATGTATTTAGGCAGTTGAGTTCCTAAATAATAGGGCAAGTTCATTAACAAAAAAGGAGTTCCTTCTATGGTAGTTGAATTTTCAATTTTAAATTCTCCCGCATAAATTCTAATCGCATACGGATGGGCTGCTTTATCCATGAACTGATGCAGGGATTTTAAGGTTCCTGTCGCACCGGACTTTATTTCAATGGGAATGATCTTATCGGTATACGGATACACCAAATCTACTTCAGATGAAGACTGTTTTTTTTCGCGGATCCAGAAATTAGGTTTGGTATTGGTTATAGTATTCAATGATATGACCTCTTGGGCAATCAAGTGTGGTATTATGGCTCCTTTGAACGCATTGCTCAAATCTTCCATTCCTAAAAGTTGCGCCTGTATTCCTAGGGTATAGTTTACCAAGCCGGTATCCAAAAACTGTAACCTTGGCGATTTTTTGATATCGGGTTTAATAGGTGGTTCGATATCCGTTGTAGGATAAATGAGCTGTATGATTTTGGCCGCATCTAAATTGCGCATGGCCTCCCCTACTTCCCTAGACCTATAATTGGAATTTCCGAAGTTTTGGAATTTGATTCGCTGGTCTATGTAGAGATGGGCAGTTTCCATAATATGTTTGATAACCCGTCTTTCACTTGCACCCGAAGCATACTTTTCAACGTCATTTTTATAGGCACCCCAAATACCTTCGTAAACCTTGGGCAGTTCTGCCAAATTATTGTTTTCAATATCCCTTTTCACGATTTCCGGCATACCTCCCACAATGGCATATCTATGGAACAGATCCAACAAAGTTTTATGGGCTACTGGTTTGGCAGGGATAGTATTCAACTGCTCCAAAGCTGCCGTATGTTGAATGGCTTTCAAATACTCTTGAAAATTTAAAGGATAGAGATATAAATATTCGATGCGACCCACGGGGAAACTTTCCACATTTTTCATGGCAAATTCCAATAAGGACCCTGCTGCTATGACATTCAAATCGGGAATCTCCTCAAAAAAATAGCGTAAGGATTGAATGGCTTTGGGCAATTCCTGTATTTCGTCAATAAAGAGTAAGGTATTCCCCTGTTCTTTCGGACTAATGTTATTGGATAGAAATAAGGCCTCCACAAGTGTTCCGACATCATCATAGGTCTCAAAAATTGCTGCGTCCGCTGATTTTTCTAAATTCAGGAAAATATGATGTTTGTAGCTTTTGGCAAATTCCTTTACCAAAGTTGTTTTTCCTACCTGCCTTGCCCCTCTTAATATGAGCGGTTTCCTATTGTTACTGGACTTCCAGCTCTCAAGATTCTTAAGCGCATGTCTATTGAAATTCATATCTTAATCTATTTTGTAACAAAGTAAGGGTGAATTTTTCATTTTATTGTAACAAAGTAAGGGTAAATTTTCATATTATTTGTAACAAAGTAAGGGTAAATGTCGTGCCATAATTATGTTAGTGTGCTGTACCAAAATTATGGCTGCATGTAAAATAGTATAAATTGTACCTAAATCGAACGTTCCCTGAAGCTCAAGAATTCCTCAATACTGTCCTAATATAACGGCAGTGTCAAAGGCTATATATGAATAACCGATTGTCACATTTTTCTTCCTTCCCCTACCTACAAAAAATGTCCTTTAAAGCACTAATACCTGCCAATCAAAATTATTGTTAAAGTTAACTGCGAATGACTACTACCCTTACAATGATATGATGCACGTCCCAAATCTTACCCAAAAACTTTGCGCGTGGAACCTGTTGGAATTCTTTAGCGTTCGGGCGGATAAGCGTAAGGAAGAAATCCAACAGGGCGCACCCTACTTCCGATCTGAGACGGTATCCTGTTTTTTGGTCCATTTCTCAAAATCTTTATAGATTATTGGATGGTCATCAAAATAATCCCCTGCTTTACCCAAGCCTTCTTTTTTGCCTTTCAAAACTGCCGCTTCCTTTTTCTGTTCATATTGGATAAAATAATAGCCCAGATAACTGAACGCAATCGTGTTTAGGCACATGACGATATATAGCACAACCATCTCCCATTTTGGGGTCCATCTGGATTTGTCTATTTTTTTAAGAACGTCATCCATCCGATGCTCATAGGAATCTACAGTTTCTTTTTGTGTCATTAAAAAATCCTTTAGAAGAAATTCTAAACTTGAGGTGTCCGTTTTTATTTTTAGGTTGTCGAACTTGTCGGAAAGTTCTTCCAGTTTGTCTATGGAATGGTTGAACCCGGTTATTTCTTGGGTAAGCACTTCCATAATTTCGTCCAGTTTTGCCATGATGTTATATTTCCATTCCGAGGCCAATTGATTTTTTAACGGCTAATTGGATAGCCTTCCTTGCAATGGTGACCGCTAAGTTCGGCGATATTGCTACTGTTTTTCCAAGTAGACCCAATGTATTTTCCTTTGTGATTTTTTGGGCAACCGATTTATCAAATCCGATTCGTTCGGCTATCCTACCCATCGACATGGAACGATGTACGTCACTTCCTTTCAGATTGTGGCCTTTGAATTCAAAACGGAAACCCTGTAACCGATTAGATTTGTCAATGCTCGGAATAACCGCTACATCTCTTTGTTTCATGTATTTGATATACTGGTCAAAATCCTTCGCCCTTAATTCCGTGATCACCTTTTCATGGATTTGCTTTATTTTCGCTCTTACATCCTTGACCCTATCCAACTTTTGTTGTTGAACTTCCCTAACGGTAGTCAGGCCCATTTTCTGGGCTACTTTTTCCGCAGCTTGTTGGCTTCGTTTTCCAACATAATTATCTTTATATGCTTTTCCATCAAAACCGATACGGTTCACATATAAATGGATATGCAGATGATTTTTATCTCGATGCACGAAAGCAATGGCCTGTCGTTCTTGCAATTTCATTTCTTTGACAAACCTTTCCGTAATTTCTTTTAGTTCTTTATCTTTTAATTTCCGACCATCTTCTATGGTCGGGCTAAGCACAAAACTCAAAGTGTTCTTTTTGCATTTGTGGTTTTGAGATTGTATGACCTTGAATTCCTGGGTAATCTCCATGGGATTGTCTCCGGATAAATGTTCTCGATATACGACCTTGGCATCTTTCTCCTGATCCCATCCATATCCCATGGAAGCTCCGGTATGCGATATGGATTTTCCCAAACCTATCATTTTCTGAAATTTAATAGATGTTTGCGTATTTCGTTTGCCAATTGTACCACTTCATCGGCCAATTTGGGGTTCCGTTTCCGGTACATATTTCCGATGCGCTTAAAGTTGATCTGGTACTTTACCAGCATCTTGTACATTTCTATTTGCTCTTGGGTCAATCGCTCGATTATTCGATCATCAAAAGCTGCACGGCGACAATATTCGCTGATGGAAAGTCCGCTCTTATTGGCCTTGACCCTAAGCAATTTCTTTTCATAAATTGAACATCGAAACTGTACGAACTCCTTTTTCACTTTAATTGATTCATGTAATAAGACATTATACTACTATGAGTGCAAGTAATTTCTAAATTCCATATCGATAATTCGATTAACAAGGCCTACCCTTTTGCGACCCATCGGGAGCAAAAGCGAGATTTGTCATGACAATGACACATCTCGAATTCTCACTCAGACTTAATTTATTGGGTATTGATTTTGTTTTTCATTTTCTATATCCATATACTTTTCTTAATCATCTTTTCGAATAAAAATTCAGATCCAGTATTGAAATATTACTCCTTATTTCGGGAAAGCTGTTGGTCGAATTCCCTATCCAAATAGTCGTCCGAAAGATTCGGTTCCCCCAACAGCCAGGCATCGATAATATCCTTGTCAAAGAATTTCTGGCGGATATGTTTGTTACCGCCCATGGGAATCAATCTCAATTGGGTCAGCTTGTAGATTTTGCTTTTTGAGAGTCCCGTATAGGCAACCAAATCGTCTACGTTCATCACTTTCTTTTGATAGGAAAGAAGCCCCTTGATATCCTTTAGGAGTTCTACCATATTGTTTTCCACTTCCATAATTATATGCTTTAGAGGATAGTCAAAAATCGGACTACCTGTGTTACAAATGTTCGAAGCAAAGAAAAGAGATGCAAGCGGTTGAAAAGAGGAAAAGGGGGAAACCTACCCCTTAAAATATTTAAATATCCCCCAAGAAATCGAAGAAAGTGTCTATCCGGTATTCAAATTCGTGGTCTGGAGGAAACTCATTGTACTTTTTTGAGAGTATTTCGGCGGATATCAAATTTCCTTTGTGATAAATTTTTTGGGATCGCTCAAAGGATTTTAAGCTTATCCCTTTCTTAAGTTGTTTGAACTTATCCAGAATATATTTTAATTGGGGTTGGGTACAGTTAAAGTACAAAACTGATTCATGGTCATGAAAATCCAGAACCATAACTTCATAGAAATTGGAGAAACCGGTCAGGTTTTCGTCCAGATATTCATACTGGGTCAATGAACTATAGATCCTTCTAAGGATACGTTCATTGAAATCCATATTGAAACCTACCAGTTTCATGCGATGACTTCGACTACGCTGTTTTAATTTGTCTCTGTAAGAGTCAGATACTAAAACTACAAATATGACAATGGCAAAGAAGCCTATCGGAAGCAATGCCAACCAAAGGATCTCGTACGCTTCATATAGGTCAAACGAAAAATACGCTATAAATATCCCGAAAAAACTAAATCCAACAATCTGGGCATTATTGCCTCTTTTTATAAAAGCGGTAATGCTTCGTTCGAAATGGTCTCTCCTCTGTTTTAGGGCGACCAACCAATTGGCGATATTATCGATTATCTTTTTCAATTCTCCTAAAAGCTGATTTCAAGATAGTTAAAAGAAACTAGACCCCTTTACAATTTCGATGTTATGAATTATAAATTGGATGGAAGTATGCCATATTTTTGTGGATAGGGGGAAGAAAGGTCATGCGGCCCTTCGCCGCTTGTGCTTTCGCGCTGTTCCGAGGAGGTCGGGAAAACCGGAATGCAAAGACTTCCCAACGGACCGGCGGAGCGTGTCCACATGGGGAGGGTTGAAGTGTAGGTTTGCCCAACTTCCGCAGGGGCTTGGGGTTACCTTCTTTAAGTATATTTAGGCTCCTTCAATTTCTTAAAAGGCACTTTCAACGAACCTATATACCGTTTAAGAATTACTTCCGGTACAAATTGCAAAAGTTGTAAGTTTTATTAATCAGTATGCTTACAAAGCAATAAATAACAAAATCCCCCTTTTAGCCTGTTTTAGTATTAAAAGAAGTCGTATTTTTCAACTTGAACACTGACGAGAATCAAATGCGCTTTTCCATTATCCTGATACCAACCTCCAATGATGCGGTTATTCCGATCAATTACCAATACCCCTTAAGTGCAGCAATTTATAAGGTATTGGCGGAAGCTGATGCTGAATATGCCACGTTTTTGCACGAAGAAGGCCATAAAGTGGATAATGGACTTAAAAACTTCAAGCTATTTACCTTTTCTGACCTCAGGGCAAAATTCAAGTTGGCCGGCGATCGTATGAAACTGTCCTCTCCGGCAGAAGTGCTAGTGTCATTCCATTTGCCTGAAACGGCCCAAAATTTTGTAAAAGGACTTTTTAAGGACAGGCAGATAACCTTAGCCGACAAAAAAAGCAAAGCTACCTTTTTGGTGGAACAAATTACCGCATTACCACCTTTTAATTTGCCCGAGGGAGCAATTTCAGCAGTCTGTTTTGGACTTAGCTCGATGCTGATCTGCGGAAAAAAAGATACTAAGGGAAATTACGAATTTCTTTCGCCCGAGCACCGCGATTGGGATGCCCTAATGTTACATAACTGGAAAGAAAAATGCAAAGCGGCCAAGCTACAGCAAACCCAAAAAGAGCAAGATAGTATGAGTATCACCCCCATTTTTAAAACAGAAAAACCAAAGAGCCGTTTAATCGTTGTCAAGGCGAACACCAAAGCGCAGACAAGGATTAAAGGTTATTATGGCTTTGAAATAGGTGCAACGGGGAGCGAAATGGCATTGCAACTACTCCACAATGCAGGTTGTGGGGTGTACAACAGCCTAGGGTGCGGCTTCTTGGAAGTTGTAGAAAAAGAAAAAAGTACAGAACATAAAACTGACGCTCTTTAAACTATGGCATTTATTTTTAAAATAAAACTCGAGGGTTCTGCGAAACCGCAGATATGGTAAAAATTAAAGATGAACTAATCATCGTCGTTTTTGGATTTGCTTTGGGTGATACAAGGGTTTTTTGGTTGGCATAGTGCGCACCTCTTTCAATTCTCGCCCAAGAAATGAGAAAATGAGTAAGGAAATTATGGAAATGAAAAATAGATTTTTACATGCTTAAAGATTTAATAAATTTTACCAACAGCCTGCCCGACAACTTTAAAAGTCTCGGAGCGATCCCAAAAGAAGGACTTCATATTCTTTTACAAGTCGATGATAAAGGAAATTTGAATACAAAATCCGATAATATTCAATTCGGCTTTTACTCGAAAAAGTTAAAGGATGAATTGAGTGACGTTCTTGAAAAGTGCAAACGACTTCAAGAAAATGCGTGGTGTGTGAACACCAACAAATGTTTTGATTTACCCATGAAAGCAATCCAATCTTGTTCTCCTATCTGCGTTGCATTTAAAAAGGAACACATACAAGGTGGGGTTAAATATGAGGCAAATTCGGAAAAAGGAAAACCTCAAATACAAGAACGCTTTAGTGACTATTTTGACAAGGCAGAAAGCATGTTGACCGAAGATGAGATCCTCAAAAAAGTCTTTTTGAACTTCAAAGCCTTTTTCGAGAACAAATCCTGGGAAGTTGTTTTGAACGATATTGAAAATCAAAGAGATGCTCAATTTCAGATTTTATCGAATAAGGCAGAAGCACTAAAAGAACGCCAGAAGAGTGTGAGTGATAAAACAGAAAAGGAGTCGTTAAAACAGCAAATAACCGATTCTCAAACCCAAATGGCCAGCTTCCAGCCTTTAACCGATAGTGACTATATATTGTTCTATTTGGATTTTCCTCTTGAAACCTATAAAACCACCCATGGTAAATATTTGGGCGATAAACTTTTCAACACAGATAAGTACAACACCGATCCAAATGAAGAGGGGCTGATTTATGGTACCAATGACTTTCAGAACGGGTACAACGCCAATATGCCATTTTTGATGCACCAGACCGCGACCTTTGATATCACGGGGCGCATCTCCAACTTAGAGGCGAAAGCACTATTTGAATTTAGCAATGTACTGCCTAGAAAAAACTTGCCCAACCCTCTGCCCATCTTTATTTATAATGAAGAATTCAAAGAAAAAGTGATTGCCGTGTATTCGGAAAAGCGTATTTCATTTACTGAAATTGTTAAAGAATTATACAATGTATATAAAGATGATTTTAGAAATTACTACCTCCTAAATTGGTCAAATACCCAAAACGGCATCGTATTCAACGATTTTGATTTTGTCTCCCAATTTCAATTTGAAGTGGGCGGCACAAACAACGGGCTTCAAATTGAAAACCTTTTCAATTTATATGAAGATGGCAAACCAAAACACTATCCTATTAACACGAATATTTTTCAATTAGAAGAAAAAGTCCTAAAATACCTAGTGCAGAATAAATACCATAGGGTCGATTATTTTTCGGATTTCAAAAAGGAAGATTATGAAAGCCGCGATTTTACCTTTCTCTCTTTTTGCAAGTACCGAAAAGCGATTTATGACTATGTCTATAAATCCAATAGAGCTACAATTCACGGAAAGCAGTTTGACGAACTTGTTTTTAATGGTATTAAAGATGACTTACATAACTCAAGCGAATACGGCATAAAACATAAATTAAATATATGGTACAGCCTGCACAAATATTTTCATAAGTCCAACACTAAAACAAACGATAACATGGCAAATAAATTAAAAGAGCATCAAAATTTTGTTGCACAACTCATCGAAGAAACAGCAGAAACGGCATTGGCAACCGATAATGATTTCGCCTTTGCCGCTGGGCAGGTTATCTATTATCTGATGAACAAAAGCAAATCTGAAGACAATAGCCTACGATTACTGGAACCATATATGCAAAAAAGCAATTGCAGAGAGTTACAACTAACGATTACAAAAGATTTGGAGCGCTATAAACATGAAAATTTTTCTAGAAACTTTAGTAAGGTCGTGGCTTTTGTATTGGCGCACAATACCGAAGAAAACGTAAAGAATTTACATCCAGAATTATTATCCGGTCTTTTTTCAGACAATCAATTATATTCTAACCATAATAAAAACGATTAAAAATGGCACAACAATTCAATAACCGCGTTTACGGATTTGCAATGATAAAATCCATCAATTCCAACTACAATGCAGACTTTTCGGGTCAACCGAGAAAGTTGCCGAACGGCAAGGTTTACGCAACAGATAAGGCACTTAAATATTCCATTCGTTACTATTGGAAACATGCTTTACAGGAGAACGTATTTTACTTCAAATCGTTGACCGATGATATGTCGCCAAGAACGTTGGACGAAACTTATGAAAAGAATTTTGGAAAAATCACAAAGAAAGGCAACGAGTTAAGAAAAGAACTTCTTAAAAACATTCTTTCCGTATTGGACGTGAAATTGTTCGGAGGAACCTACGCTGGTGCCACTAATGTTTCCATTCATGGATCTTGTCAAATAACCCATGGGTTAAATCGTTTTCCCGAAGATGTTATTTATTCCGAACAAATTATGTCCCCATTTAGAAATCCTGGCGAAAAGAGCAAAGAGAGTACCATGACCACCCTTGGCACACAGTCCAAACTAGAAGAGGGTCATTATGTACACCATTTATCCCTCAACCCAAAAAACATTGAGGAAGATGTAGAAAGAGTTGGTGCGGAGGGCCTTACGCAATCGAATATAGATAAACTAAAGGAAGGTCTTAGAAAAGGTGCAAGTTTTTACGATAGTGCCGCTAAGGCAGGAACGGAAAACGAAATGCTTTTTTGGGTCAAACTAAAGGAAGGCTCAAAACTTGTAATGCCTTCGTTTATTGAATTTGTAGACGTAGCCAAGAATGGCACCATAGATTTGCGAAAGATTGCGACATACCTAAAAGATGATGCTGTAAAGCAAGAGATCGAGACCTTGGAAATTTATTATAACAAAGCAGTTACCAATGTTATCAACCTGCCAGAAAATGTAAACTTCCAAACTATTTGAAAAAATCTATGCAACTTATATCATTTGATTTACAAAGTAATTTCGGCTTTTTTAGAAAACCCGAAACTAACAATACCCTGAATGTATCGTATAATATGATACATAAACCTGCCTTGTTAGGTATTTTAGGTGCAATTATTGGACTTGCAGGGTATCGGAAAAAGGGAGAGTTACCGGAGTATTATGAGAAACTGGCAGACTTGAAAATTGGTATTGCGCCGTTAGATCATGATAATGGTAATTTTTCAAAAACACCTATTAAATATTCCAATACGGTGGGCTATGCCAATAAAGGCACAAATTTTTTGACCGAAGAACTTACTTTGATTTCACCGAAATATCGGGTATATCTCTTATTAGATGAAGCCATCGAAACACAGCGTCGTTTGTTGGATAATTTGGAAAGAGGAAACTCTGAGTTCATACCGTATTTTGGTAAAAACGAATTTACGGCGTGGTGGGACAAACAATCGGTTATAAAGCACAACTATACCCTTGCCGCGTTAAATGAAAATGAAAGTGTTCCTATCCTTTCTCTTTTCGCAAAAAATCAAAACATCACAAAAAATAGTGAATTGGCCGAAGTTAATTTTCTAGGGGCATGGGAATCTGATGAAAATCCGTTTATGTATTTTGAGCGTTTGCCCGTCGGCTTTAATCTAAACTTGATGCAATACCAATTGGAAGAAATGGTTTTTAGTAATTACGAGATAATGAACGCCCACACTTTGCCAAACCTATACCACCTGTTAACCGAAAATCGTTATGTACAACTTCATTGATAGTATTTCGAACATATTAGCGGATTATAAGGAAAACGAAAGTGTTGTTAAGCAATTAATAAATGCGGAGGTCTATTTGGCACACACCCCAAACGGAGATTTGTCGAAACCATCAGAGACGTTGGCGGAGCATTTGGACTTGGTACAAGATTATTTTGAAGCCTTGGTAAAAATTCATGGTCTGGACGAGCCGATAGACGGCTTGATTTTTGATTATTTGGCATCGTACGATGTTGATTCCGTTCAACTGGCCGCCTATTTAAAGAAAGTATTCGTTCACAGTATTTGCTACCACGACCACGGGAAGGTAAACGAGAATTTTCAGGCGAGTCCTGAAAAGATGAACAATCCTTTTTTTCGGGGTAAGGAAAATTCCGGGAATACCATTGGAAAACAGCACTCCACCTTGAGTTCGTTTATTTTTCTTAGTCATAAAATCGATGAAGCCTTGAATTTGTTCAAGGGGAAAGAACAGGTCATTGCGATGTCTTATATTTTGATGTTTTCTTATCCCATCTACAAACATCATGGTAAATATTTAGACGATGATTTTCTATCGAAATTGGTCAGGGAAAATCTATTGGCAGATAAATTGGAGGTTTATCTTTCTCTTTTCAAAAAAAAATGTAATTCAAAAATAGTATCACGAATTTTGCTCGGGCTTGAAAAAGCACTTCCAAGAATTGCATTTAGCGATTACGCCAGGTCATTTCATTTGTACCAATTGATACGATTGAATTTTTCCCTTTTGACCGCCTCGGATTATTTGGCTACCAACGAATATATGAACAAATCGTCCACTACAGATTTTGGAGTATTGAGCAAAGAGCGAATCGACGAAATTTTTGTAAAAGTAAGCACAAACGTTTGGCTTGATAAACAGGAAACAAAACGAAACTTCAACGAAAAAACATATCAGCAGCTAGCCGTTCTCAGTTTGAAAAAACCGACCGAAAAAAGCAACGAAAACCTTAACCTTCTGCGCCAGCAAATGGCGACCGAAGCAATACGAAACATACGGTTGAATCATAAAGAAAAGCTATTTTATATCGAGGCACCTACGGGAGGTGGCAAAACGAACATTTCTATGCTGGTCACATTGGAATTACTGAAGCTAAACCCTGATTTGAACAAAGTTTATTACGTTTTTCCATTTACCACCTTAATCGACCAAACCTACAAAAGCATAAAACAAAACCTTGGATTGGGAGATGACGAAATTGTCGCATTACATTCAAAAGCTGCCTTTGGAAAAGAGGAAGATGAAGATGACGATTATGGTCAAAACCGTAAAAACTACATCAACCATTTGTTTTTGAACTATCCGTTCAGTTTGCTATCTCACATCAAGTTTTTTGAGATTTTGAAGACAAATGCCAAAGAACAAAATTACATATTGCACCGATTGGCTAATTCTGTCGTGGTTATTGATGAATTACAGACATATGCCCCACAACATTGGGACAAGGTTATTTATTTGGTTCAAAAGTATGCCCAATCATACAACATCAGTTTTGTGATCATGTCGGCTACTTTGCCAAAACTGCATCGGCTTAATATTGAAGTAGATACGGCTAACTTTGTTTATCTGTTGCAAAATGCCCGTACAGATTATTTCCAAAACACCAACTTTAAGGATAGGGTCTCCTTCAATTTTGAACTTGCGGAAAAAAAGATTCATTTGACCGAATTAGCCGAAAAATTACTCAACGAATCCAAAAAATATTCATTACTTGACTATGGGCAGGTAAAACCAAAAGATAGCGTTTACACCATCATAGAATTCATTTTTAAAAAATCTTCCACCGAATTTTATAACGAAATCCAAAAAATAAATGATGGTTTTTTCGAAGAGGTTTTTGTGCTATCAGGCACTATATTGGAACATCGCCGACGGCATATCATCAACTTTTTAAAACGAAAGGAGAATCGCAAAAAAAGAATTTTGTTGATTACAACACAGGTGGTGGAAGCAGGCGTAGATATTGATATGGATCTGGGTTTTAAGGACAAATCACTTTTGGACAGCGATGAACAATTGGCAGGAAGGATCAACCGTAACGTGGGCAAAGAAAACTGCCAACTGTTTCTGTTCAATTACAACAAAGAAGCACTAATCTACGGGGAGGACTATCGTTTACAAGTGACGAGAAATCTTTCAAAAAAGGAGCAACAACATATTTTGGAAAGCAAAGATTTCGATTTGCTCTATGATAAGGTTATCGCATACAAAAATTGTTTAAACCTTGATGAACATAGAAAAGGATTCAATGATTATCTTCTATACATCAATAAGTTAAAATTTGAATCAGTACAGAAACAATTCAAGCTTATTGAACAGGAGAATTTGGGTTGTTTTATTCCAATGAAAATTCCCATAGCTGTAAAGGGCGAAACAATCGATAACAATGAAGAAATCTTTACAACAAGCGATTTGCGGTTTTTATCCTCTTTTGAAGTTTTGCCAGATGTGGATTATAAGATATGTGGTGAAGAGGTATTTGACTTGTATATTGATTTGATAAATGGCAAAAATGGATTTTTGGAAAAAAGAATACAACTCAAACAAATACAGTCCATACTCTCGAAATTTGTATTCTCATTGTTTAAAACCAACGCTATAGAGAGCCAATTAATTCATTTTTCAGATATGGAAAAAAGCATCTATGGCTATTATTATGTGGAAAATTGGAACGGGTTTTATAAAGAGGCTTTTGGAATTGATGATAAGGAGTTTAAAAGTGTTGAGACCCAATTCCTATAGGTTTGGGCATGAAAAAAGGATAATAATAATAATAATAATATCCATTTTGCACATTCGAATGTGTAATAAATAATCAAAATTGCACATCTAGATGTGCAAAAAAGGCTAAAAAGTGTCTTTTGGACAAGACAAAAATATAATAAAAGTGTCGATAGAAGAAGACAAAAAGCAAATTCTAGATAATATCTTGGTAAATTGAAAGTAAACGCAACCCTCATAAATCTATATACAGTATGCCCTCGCGAATGTTGGCTGCATGCCAATGGAATCAATATGGAACATACTTCGGAAATAGTATACGACGGCAAGCTCCTCCACGAAACGAGTTATCCACAGCGGGCGGACAAGTATTCCGAAATAGAACTTTCCGCCGAACTTAACGGTACCGTCTTAACGGGTAAAATAGATTTCTACGATGCTAAGGAAAAGGTGATCCACGAGACCAAGCGGGGCAAGTCCGTTGAAGAGGCACATAATTGGCAGGTAAAATTCTATATCTGGCTCTTGGAGCTAAACGGTGTGGAAGGCGCTAGCGGAAAGATAGAATACCCAAGGTTGCGTAAGACATCCGAAGTTTTGCTTTCCGAAACTGATCGCGACTTTTTAGCGGAATCCGTCCTAAAGATCAAACGGTTGATCGGGCAAAAAGAATGTCCGCCCACGATCAATGCCAAAATCTGTAAAAAATGTTCATATTATGAACTGTGCTATATCGATGAAATCGAATAATCATTTGGGCCCAAAATCAAAAGATATCGGAATTGTTATGGGTGTAGAGCAACTATGGTCTAATTTTCAACACCAGACTTTATGAAAAAATCATATTACCTTTTTAACCCCGGCAGATTGAGCCGTAAGGACAATACCCTCAAATTTGTACCAGTAAACGAAGACGGGGTTGACGGAAAACCAAAATACCTTCCTGTCGAGGGTGTCAAGAACCTATACTGTTTTGGAAGTTTGGATACCAATAGTGCCCTGTACAATTTTTTGGGAAAAAACCAGATTGGAGTACACTTCTTTGATTATTATGAACATTATACTGGCAGTTTTATGCCCAAGGACTATCTGTTGAGCGGCAAGGTCATCGTTAACCAAGTGGAACATTACAGTTCACAAAAAAAAAGAATGATCATTGCCCGACAATTTATTGAAGGGGCATCGTTCAACATGCTCAAAAACCTCAAGTACTACTCAAAGCGCGACAAGGATCTTTCAAAGCAAATCCTTCAAATAGAACAACTTTCAAAATTGATAGCCGATACTCAGGCCATAGACGAACTAATGGGCATCGAGGGAAATATCCGTTCGGCCTATTACAGCGGGTTTGGCACAATCATCAACGATTTTGAGATGAACAACCGTACCAAACAACCGCCCAACAACGAGGTAAATGCCATGATATCTTTCGTGAACATGATCTGCTATACGGCCTGTTTAGACCAAATATATCACACACAATTAAACCCGACCTTAAGTTTTTTGCACGAACCTGGGTTTCGTAGGTATTCGTTGGCCTTGGATCTAGCGGAAGTGTTCAAGCCACTATTGGCAGATCGGCTGATTTTTTCGTTGCTGAACAAAAAAATGGTCCAAAAAGGCGATTTCGACCAAAAATTGAACAGTTGCCTTTTAAAGGAATCGGGCAGAAAGACTGTTATGCGCGCCTGGGACGAAAAACTCAACGAGACCATTAAGCACCGTACCTTGGATCAGAGCGTAAGCTACAAAAGGCTTGTTAGGCTGGAATGTTATAAACTGGTAAAGCATGTCATGGGCATGCAAGAATACAAACCCTTTAAAACTTGGTGGTAGGATGTATGTGATTTTAGTTTATGATATGGACAAACGAAGGGTGGTCAAAATGTTGAAATTGTGCCGCCAATACGTGAACTGGATACAGAACAGCGTTTTTGAAGGCGAGATTACAGAGGTAAAACTAAAGGAACTGTTAGCGTCCGCTAAATTGATCATGGACGAAGAAACAGATAGTTTGATTATCTTTAAGAGTCGACAGGAAAGTTGGCTCGAAAAAGTGGTCATCGGCAAGGAAAAGAACGAACTTGACAATCTAATATAAGCGTCCATCAAAGAAAAACAAGCCAAAAAAATTAGGTTCTTTGACATTTTGATACTTAATAACCTAAAAAACAAGACGTTGCCAAGTTGTCGAACCCCAAGGTAAATTATATCATTAGTAGTTGACGCTTTTTTTGTCTTATATTTACCCTGTAGGTAATTTCAAACACTTAAGAACCAAGCTGTTGATTTTATAAAATCGACGGCTTTTAATCGACCCATTTAGGAATTGAAACTATGTAGGCTCGTCAATATCACCATCAGCATCAAAACTTTTAATCGACCCATTTAGGAATTGAAACTCTCTATCTTCTTTTTACCTGGACTACTGGTGCTATCTTTTAATCGACCCATTTAGGAATTGAAACTGGTTGTTTTTTTTATGTTTTAATCTATGGTTAAAACTTTTAATCGACCCATTTAGGAATTGAAACAGTGCTGAGGCAGTTATGCAAGCTTACACAAGTGGACTTTTAATCGACCCATTTAGGAATTGAAACTTGATCTTTCAGGCCTCTACACCTACGGCCGAGCTTCTTTTAATCGACCCATTTAGGAATTGAAACTATTTATCGAAATTGGCCGCGCAACGGAACATTGTACTTTTAATCGACCCATTTAGGAATTGAAACTAAACTAACAAAGGGGAAATATTCCAGCAATCCAACTTTTAATCGACCCATTTAGGAATTGAAACTGAGATACCGATGTTGTTGCGCTCAATGCGTGTCCACTTTTAATCGACCCATTTAGGAATTGAAACCATAAAAACAATATACAGTCTATTCTTGACATGTACTTTTAATCGACCCATTTAGGAATTGAAACGAAGCTAGTGTAACTTCTAGCGGAACACCTGATAATCTTTTAATCGACCCATTTAGGAATTGAAACGAAGGTCTAGCAAGATTTATCCAACCAGGTTTATTCTTTTAATCGACCCATTTAGGAATTGAAACAGCATTAGGTAACCTGCAATTCTGACTACAGAAGCATCTTTTAATCGACCCATTTAGGAATTGAAACGGAATGGAAAGGATAGCTCTCTGAATAGCATTTATACTTTTAATCGACCCATTTAGGAATTGAAACATAGCTTATATCCGTCCAGCTGTTCAAAAAGCTGTTCCTTTTAATCGACCCATTTAGGAATTGAAACGGCGCATCCAATACAATGATGGAATTTAGTAGGGTCTTTTAATCGACCCATTTAGGAATTGAAACGGAAGAGGTCTTTGAATTATGGTCCAATGACACTACTTTTAATCGACCCATTTAGGAATTGAAACGATGTTCAAGTAGGAGACATTTTTGAAGCTGTTGTACTTTTAATCGACCCATTTAGGAATTGAAACTCGAACGCCCTTAAAGCTTCGACCGCTGCATCCATTCTTTTAATCGACCCATTTAGGAATTGAAACTGGATAGGCTGCAATGAATCGAGAGTAGCTGGTAAACTTTTAATCGACCCATTTAGGAATTGAAACGGAGTAAGAACAATTTCGTTATTGCCTTCAAAAGCCTTTTAATCGACCCATTTAGGAATTGAAACTTTAATTGCTTCAAAGATTTAGCTGCATCTTTATTCTTTTAATCGACCCATTTAGGAATTGAAACTTAATTTGCAGGGCTTCGATTGTATCGTTCCATTCGCTTTTAATCGACCCATTTAGGAATTGAAACATGATTAATAAGACTATAGAGTTAGAAGAGGCGCAGTCTTTTAATCGACCCATTTAGGAATTGAAACTATTACATATAGTTACGCAACTACGGATTGCAACCACTTTTAATCGACCCATTTAGGAATTGAAACTCAAAAAAAGGACAAGCATCCAAAGCCTTTTCTTTACTTTTAATCGACCCATTTAGGAATTGAAACATTAGTAGCATCCTTCAAAACCTATTTTTAGAAGAGCTTTTAATCGACCCATTTAGGAATTGAAACATACAGGAACAGGTGTGAGAGTTGATTTCGGCATTCCTTTTAATCGACCCATTTAGGAATTGAAACATTAGAGGGATTACGGTACAAAGTGAGGCGTATATCCTTTTAATCGACCCATTTAGGAATTGAAACGCAAACAAACAAAAGCTCTCTATTGACATCGGGGTGCTTTTAATCGACCCATTTAGGAATTGAAACATAGGAACTGCTCCTACTCCTGCATAACTCAACCATCTTTTAATCGACCCATTTAGGAATTGAAACGCGTCAATAAATTCGTGGTTATCTTCCAGTTCTGCACTTTTAATCGACCCATTTAGGAATTGAAACAGAGCAAACACGGGATTAAATAAGTTAATCTCTTACCTTTTAATCGACCCATTTAGGAATTGAAACTCAGTGGTATGTGTGGTGGTCTTTTAGAAATCCTACCTTTTAATCGACCCATTTAGGAATTGAAACTTTTTGATGCGGAACACATAAGATGAATTTGTCTTTACTTTTAATCGACCCATTTAGGAATTGAAACTGAACAACGCCCAGGTGAAGGCCACCGCCGAATTTACTTTTAATCGACCCATTTAGGAATTGAAACTACACTTTGGATACATCCGTTCCGTACCACACTACTTTTAATCGACCCATTTAGGAATTGAAACGGATTGAGGAGCGTATCGCTTTGCCAATCTTTTACCTTTTAATCGACCCATTCAGGAATTGAAACTATAGTAGATTTCTCCCTTTCCATGGAGCTTGTCCCTTAATTACTTATCCAATTAGAAACTAGGTTTAATATCTAAATTTGTTAAGAACTGCTTATAGACTGCTATCTAGGTCTTGGGACTTTTTTGACCGAAGATTTAGTGTCTGCATCAAATTCTGCATATCCTCCCCTACTTTCTTTTCAACTACCCTAGCATAAATTTGCGTAGTCGAAAGCTTGGTATGCCCTAAAAGCTTTGATACGGTTTCAATAGGCACCCCATTTGAAAGTGTAATCGCAGTTGCGAAGGTATGTCGTGCCACATGAAAGGTTATCTTTTTAGGAATACCACAGGCTTTGGCAATATCCTTTAAAGTCCGGTTAATCATGGGGTTGCTATACATTGGTAGCAATCGACCCTTTTCAATTAAATAAGGCTCTTCCTTATACTTGTCTATAATTTCCTTAGCTTTTGGCAACAGGGGAATCTTTAAAGGTTCATCGGTCTTCGCCCGTTTGGTGTAGAGCCAATGGTTTCCGTCCATACCTTTTACCAAATGGTCAGCTTTCAATTCCTGTACATCTATAAAGGACAGCCCAGTATAACAGGCAAAAATGAACAAGTCTTTAATATGTTGTGTACTTGATACTTTAAACGTAGTTTCTTCAATAAGTTGCAGTTCTCGTTCCGTTAAGAACTGTCGCTCGGTTTTTTCAAATCGCAGTTTGAAATTTATAAATGGGTCTTTTTCCAACCATTCCAATTTTACCGCCAACCTTGATATCTTTTTTAGTCGTTCCATGTGTTTCATGGTTCCGTTGTTGGCACAGCCCATTCTTGTAGCAGGTTTGTACTTTCTAATGTATTGCTCAAAATCAACAATAAAACCATAGTTCAATTTTTTAAGGGGTATGTCTTCAACATTCTTTTCCTCTTTCAAAAATTCTTTAATGCAGCGTTCAGTACTATAATAATTTTTCATCGTACCTTTTCTAAGTACGGTGAGCATAGCAGTATTGTGATAGGTTATCAAATCGAGTAGAGTCTTCCCTTTTTCATCTTCGCCTAAATACCGAGCCTTTATTCCGGCCGAAGTAATGTCAACATCTTCTTGCAATAATTGCCGATGCGCTTCATGTAGTCCCGTAAAAACTTGGTCTAAATATTTGTTTACAGAGATGACATACTTGGAAAATCCCTTGCCTCTTTTGCTTTTATTGTCCCATAAAGAGGATTTCAATTCCCGATTTAAGCTAAATTCGGCTCTTTTCCCATCTACGGTGATACGCGCATAGAGCTTTAGGTTTTCAGTTTCCCTTTCGAGTTTCCTGGTAATGAATACGACCGATAATCTGCTGTTTTCTAACATGTTACATAGCTTTAAATTAATACATAGAATGGTAAAAAACACAGGGTCAAATACCTTCAAAAGCTACTTCAATGTACAAAAAATACGATGGAAACCAATTCCCGATTTGGACACCAGTGTGGTGTTTTTATGTGGTTTCAAGAGGTTTCATTTGATACCCCTAAAAACATAAAACGTTGCAAATCAGGTGATTTGCAACGTCATGCAACTATATAAAATAGTTAAGTCGGGGTGGCAGGATTCGAACCTGCGACCTCCTGCTCCCAAAGCAGGCGCGATAACCGGGCTACGCTACACCCCGAAATGGTTACCCATTATAATTGCTTAAAAAAAAGCGGAGAGACAGGGACTCGAACCCTGGCGACAGTTACCCGTCGACAGATTAGCAATCTGCTCCGTTACCACTCCGGCACCTCTCCAATAATCTTCAAGATCATGCATCAAAATGCGGTTGCAAATGTAGTAGTTCATTTAGAACTAAACAACTATTTCACAATGTTTTTTCAGATATTATTTACTCGGGATATTCAACCCTTAAGTGATAGATATTTACAAGCTTCTGTTTCAGTATTTTCTTTATGATTTCTATCTCCTTAAACGTAATATTCGCATTCAAAAATTGATTCTCCTTAATCTGTCCGTTAATGATTCTTTCCACAAATTCATCTATAACTAAAAATGTGGGCTCCTTAAGACTCTTGGATGCCGCTTCTACAGAATCGGACATCATTAAAATTGCGGTTTCCTTAGAAAAGGGAATGGGCCCTGGATATCTAAATTCCGCTTCATCCACCTTTCCCCCCAAAGCTTTTTGTTTTTTGTAAAAATAATATACCAGAGAGGTCCCGTGGTGGGTTCGTATAAAATCGATTACCCGATCAGGGAGTTTATTTTTACGTGCAATCTCAATTCCTTGAATAACATGATCAATTATGATCCTACTAGATTCTATTGGCTCCAAATCGTCGTGAGGATTAACATTGGAAATCTGGTTTTCCGTAAAAAAGGTGGGATTGTTCATCTTACCAATATCATGATAGAGGGCCCCTACTCGTACCAACATAGCGTTTGCCCCTATTTCATTAGCCGCAGCTTCCGCCAAATTAGCAACCTGTAGCGAATGGTGAAAAGTCCCCGGTGCCCTATTGGACAATTCCTTTAGCAATTTGGAATTAGTATCCGATAATTCCAACAAGGATACATCTGAGACTAATCCAAATATCTTTTCATATATGTATATCAACGGCTGTACAAACAAGGTAATCATTCCGTTTAATAAGAAAAATCCGAATGTCATCCATTGTATATCATCCATATTACCCTCATGGATCATATGGAAGGCAAAATACCCTATAATATAGATCAGGGTAATTTGACCAACGGAAATAAACAAATTGGCCCTTTTGTACAATTCAGATACCGATAAAATAGTCACAATACCCGCTAAGGTCTGTAGAAATATATATTCGAAACTATTGGGTACCACAAACCCTAGGATTAAAACAGTAAGTACATGTACAAATAGCCCCAATCTTGCATCAAAAAAGGTCTTTAGGATCAATGGCATAATGCACAAGGGCACTACAAAAACCAACTCTTCATTGTATTTAACCACAATAGTGGTCACAATAACCATCAACAGTACGTTAGACACGATAAATGTTATCTTGGTATTGTCTCGAAAAACCTCCTGACGATACCTTTTCAAGAACAAGAACAGCATGGTCAACACCATGGCAACCAAAACGGTATATCCGAACAATACATAGTACTGATTGTTTTTTCCCCAAGATTTGGATTCGTATTCATTTTTAAGGGATTCCAACACCCTTAAATCCTCCTCATCCACTGGCTCTCCTTTGGCTATGATCAGTTTTCCCTCATCTACATTCCCCAGGGTATAGGAAATCTTGGAAAATTCAGCCTCCAACTCCGTGTTGGAAAGATCTTCATCAAAACTTAGGTTAGGTTTTACCGCATTAAAAAATAGTTGCTGGAATTCGGGTTCGTATTCAGACAACCTATTTTTAGCCAAGATAATCTCCACTACTTGGCTTAGATCAGATAACTTATAAACAGCGTTGAACTTTAATTTTTTTGCTTCATTGTTCTTTATTAAATAAAGGCTATTCTTATTCCCAGGACGCCCCACTTTGGAAATAATCCCATTAGTGTACAACTCTTCTACTATTTCCGCTGCAACCTTATGGAATCTGTTTATTTGATTTTTAGAAAAATCTGTGATATCAAAAACCTGGGTAATGCCTACTTGAATAGTACTATCTACCTCCTTTGCAATTTCAGTATCGAAATTATAGTAGTCAATTCTACTCGACTTAATCTTTTCCTTTTGACTATTAATATCAGCTTCGCTCTTATTAATCGAAAAATCAAAGGGTGCATAAAAGTTATCATATTGCCATGGCTTTCCTTTTTGGAACTCGTACTTAAATTTACCCCCACGAGGAAAAAAAAACACGATAACAAAAACAGCAAAAAAATAAAGAAAGTACTTATAAACCAGAGATTGGTTTTTATAAAGCCGGTCTAGAAAATTGCGCATACAAAAAGTATATATCGTCAAAAATAGAAAATATAAACTAAAAACTAGACTATACTAGGATTACTCCATTTGGAATTGGGATTACACATCGCATTGTAACTCAAAAGGTGTACATTAAACGGATCTCCAAATTCCGCTATACCCTATAAATCATAAAAATTAGGATAAATGCATGTATGCCCATCTCGTTGCACATAATTTTATTAATTTCGCATATAACAGGAAAAGCTGAATTCAATGAAAGATGTTGTGATTGTTTCTATGGCCAGAACCCCGATCGGAAGTTTTATGGGGGCATTATCCACTATACCAGCTCCAAGACTTGGAGCAGTTGCCATAAAAGGTGCTCTAGACAAAATTAAGCTAGACCCCTCTTTGGTAGATGAGGTACTTATGGGCAACGTTGTCCAGGCTGGCAACGGTCAGGCACCGGCCAGACAAGCCGCAATATTTGCAGGTATTCCAGATACGGTACCCTGCACTACAATAAATAAAGTATGCGCATCAGGAATGAAAGCTGTTATGCAAGCAGCCCAATCCATAGCCCTAGGAGACAGTTCTATTATTGTAGCTGGCGGTTTGGAAAACATGAGCCTTATCCCACATTATGTTTATTTGAGAACCGGACATAAATTTGGTCCATCCAGTCTAATTGACGGACTACAAAAGGATGGCTTGGTAGATGCTTATGACCAACAGGCAATGGGTACCTGTGCAGATGCATGTGCTACGGAATATAAATTTAGCCGGGAAGACCAAGACAATTTTGCCATACAATCTTACCAAAGATCAGCAGCTGCTTGGGCAAATGGAAAATTCGCCAATGAAGTAGTTCCCGTAGAAGTACCCCAAAGAAGAGGTGAACCACTTCTTGTGACCGAAGATGAAGAATACAAAAACGTTAAACTAGATAAAATACCGGAATTACGACCCGCCTTTTCAAAAGACGGAACGGTTACCGCTGCCAATGCCTCCACGATTAACGATGGTGCTGCAGCCTTGGTGTTGATGAGTGCGGATAAAGCAAAAGAATTGGGGATAACGCCCTTGGCTACCATTAAAGCCTATGCTGATGCCGCACACGAACCAAATTGGTTCACCACCGCACCCGCAAAAGCACTTCCAAAGGCAATAACAAAAGCAGGCATTACCTTAAAAGATATAGATTTCTTTGAATTTAACGAAGCTTTTTCTGTGGTTGGACTTGCAAACATGAAGATATTGGGACTTACCGATAAGAATGTGAACATCAACGGCGGAGCAGTATCGCTAGGACACCCCCTTGGCTGCTCCGGCGCCAGGATCATCATAACCTTACTGAGTGTTTTGGAACAAAATAACGGAAAAATAGGAGCTGCGGCCATTTGTAATGGAGGTGGTGGTGCGTCTGCGATAATCTTAGAGAAAAATTAATAAGTTCTTGTAAAGCACGCTCATGCAATACGGTATTTGCCACCTCAGCCTTGTTCCTGTTCGATCCATTGCGGACGATACTGGTGAAATGATAACTCAATTGTTGTACGGAGAACATTTTAAAGTTCTGGAACGACGAAAGATTTGGAGCAGGATCCGAATAGCTTTTGATCAATACGAAGGTTGGGTCAATAATCAGCAGTTTGCTCTTATCAGTGAGGATCTTTATTTAAAAATAGATACTAATGTTGAGCCCATGGTCTCTTCAGATCTTATTTCCTTTATTGAAACCGAACAAAATGTTTTATTGCCTATTGTTTTGGGATCCTCCATATTGCAAAGTTCAGTATTAAACCACTATTTCGAAGGCTCGTTCACCTCCGGACGCCAAGAAAAGAGGGAATTGATAGAAACAGCATTGCTATATTTAAACGCACCTTACTTGTGGGGCGGGAAAAGCGTTTTTGGAATAGATAGTTCCGGATTTACCCAAATGGTGTATAAAATAAATGGCCACCAACTATTAAGGGATGCCAAACAACAATCTACACAAGGAGAAGCTCTGAGTTTTATTGAAGAGAGCGAACCTGGAGATCTGGCATTTTTTGACAACAATGAAGGGGTCATAGACCATGTTGGCATTATCATGGACAACAATTATATTATCCATTCCTACGGAAAAGTAAGGTTGGATAGGTTAGACCATTCTGGTATTTTTAGCACAGAAACAAATACCTACACCCATAGCCTTAGGGTCATTAAAAAAATCATTTAACAAAAATGGCCGTCATTATATGACGGCCATTTTTGTTTATTATAGTGTTTGCTGTAATTACTCGCCCAAAAGCTTTTTTACACGCATGAAGTTTTCATTATCTCCCAATGCCCCATATATATTCTTAAGCTGGGTTAATAATCCTTGATTATCTGGATTTTGCTTTACCGCATCTTCCAAAATAATAGCACCGTCACGAAACAAACTGTCCTTTTGCTCTTTTAGTTCATCATATCTAGTGATGTCCTTTTTAGAATTCCCCAACGTATTCATCTCATCAATTAGTCCGTTGCCCTCGTTAACATAGGTAGTAGACAGATTTAATTGAGCATTTACATACCCAGGGTTGATTTCGATGGCTCTTTTGTAAGCATCTCTAGCTTCCTCTATATTACCCTGCTCCATATTGATTACACCTATATTGTAAAAAAGATCTGGATTGTCCGGCGCTACTTCTGCAGCCTCGGCCATTAAGGTTTTAAACTTATCCTTATCATCCATTTTGTAATAAAGATTAGCCTGGTTCAAGATCAAATTTACATCCTTTGGATCTTTGGCCCTTGCATCCTTATATGCTTCTAAAGCCTTGTCATCTTGACCTAATTGAGTATAGATCAACGCAACATTCTTAACGATCTCAGTCGTTTTTGAGGCTGTTTTCTCATCTATCGGATCTTTGTAAGCTCCAGACTTTACCATTAATTCACGTTGGGTTTTTTCCATTTCCTCAACCTCTCCAGTCTCCACATTGGTAGCCTTATACACTATTCCACTACCATCGTAATTAAGATCCTTTAATTCGTTGTAGTAGTCAAGAGCAAGCTCATAATGTCCACCATTTACCGCACTGCTTGCAGCATAGTAAAGATATATGGTGTCCTTAGGGCTCAATTGGTACCCCAAATGGAGTTTTTCGGCACCTTCCTTAAACCGCTTATTATTGTTGTCCTCTACAGCTGAGTTCACAAGATCAACGGTCATAGAAGAAAGATTCCCAGTAGCTTCCGAGCTATATTTGGATTTACCACTTACCTTCTCAACCTCGACTACCTTTCTAAAGGCAGAAATAGCTTCGTCAAAAGCATCTGAAGTACCTTTTTTCGCCAGTTCCGAATATGCCTTGCCTTTTAAAAAGTAATATTGGGCCTGCATTTTTTCGTCTGCCGCATCAATTAGTGATGAAGCACTTTCCAAGCTTGATTTTGCAGCCATGGCATCACCGGATTTTAAGGCTTTTTCCGCAGCCTTAATTTCGCTTTTTTGAGAAAATCCAACTATGCTGCAAAACATAGCGGATAATATTAGAATATTTGTCTTCATTTCAAAAGTGTATTAATAATTAGTGTTTATGGTTATTCTTTGTTTTCGTCTCCAGTATTATCAAGAGTCGTGCCGTTTTCATCATTAAGGTCTACATCCAAGTTCTCAATATCTTCCAACTCTTCTTCGTCCTTCATCACTTTGGCTACTGCTGCGATGGAATCGTTCCCCTTAATACTAATGAGTCGAACCCCCTGAGTGGCGCGCCCCATTACCCTTAAATCCTCTACACTCATCCTAATGGCAATACCGGATTTATTGATAATCATAAGGTCATCAGAATCGGAAACGTTTTTAATGGCAACCAATCCTCCCGTTTTCTCGGTAATGGAAATGGTCTTTACTCCTTTTCCTCCCCTATTCGTAATCCTATAATCCTCGATACTGGAACGTTTCCCATAACCGTTTGCGGAAACCACTAATATCTCCTCATCAAAATCGTGTACTGCTACCATACCAATCACCTCATCCTCTTCATGGGCTAAGGTTATTCCACGAACCCCTGAAGCATTTCTACCCATAGGTCTAGTCTTGCTTTCCTCGAACCTAATCGCCTTTCCAGATTTTAATCCTAAAAATATTTGACTGGCACCTGTAGTAAGTTTTGCTTCCAATAACTCATCATCTTCACGGATACCAATAGCATTGATGCCATTTTGTCTTGGCCTAGAATATTGCTCCAAAGAGGTCTTTTTCACAATTCCCTTTTTGGTAGCCATAATTACAAAATGGTTGTTCACATATTCTTCATCCTTTAAATCTTGCGTACAAATGAATGCTTTTACCGTATCATCATTTTCTATATTGATAAGGTTTTGGATGGCACGTCCTTTAGAAGTTTTGGTCCCTTCAGGAATTTCGTACACCCGCATCCAAAAGCATTTACCTTTCTGCGTAAAGAATAACATATACTGGTGGTTGGTACCTACAAAAAGATACTCTAAGAAATCTTCGTTTCGTGTTGAGGAAGCTTTCTGACCTACCCCGCCCCTATTTTGTGTCTTGTAGTCGGACAAGGGGGTCCGCTTAATATATCCTGCATGTGAGATAGTAATAACTACCTGCTCATCCGGAATCATATCTTCCATGCTTAGGTCCCCACCTGCAATATTTATTTCAGAACGCCTTCTATCCCCGTATTTATCCTTTACCTCTAGAAGCTCTTCCTTAATAATATCCATTCTACGCTCCTTCCGGGCCAAAATATCCTTTAAGTCCTCTATGAGTAGCATTATTTCCTCATATTCCGTTCTTAACTTATCCTGTTCCAATCCAGTCAACTGACGTAGCCTCATTTCCACGATAGCCTTTGCCTGAACTTCGCTCAGTTTAAAGCGCTCCATCAATTTCTCCCTAGCTTCGTCTGCATTAGAAGAGGCCCTAATAATGGCAATTACCTCATCTATATTATCCGAAGCAATGATCAGACCCTCTAATATATGAGCCCTATCCTCTGCTTTTTTCAATTCAAACTCGGTACGCCTTACGACTACCTCATGGCGATGTTCCACAAAATAATGGATCATCTCCTTAACATTGAGCAATTGTGGCCTTCCTTTTACAAGGGCAATATTGTTCACGCTAAACGAAGATTGTAGCGCTGTATACTTATATAAGGTATTTAGTACAATATTAGGTATAGCGTCTCTTTTTAGAATATAAACGATCCGCATCCCGTTCCTATCAGACTCATCCCTGATAGAGGCAATACCTTCTATCTTTTTATCATTCACCAAATCTGCGGTCTTCTTTATCATATCCGCCTTGTTCACCTGATAAGGAATTTCTGTAACTATAATACATTCCCTCCCCTGAACCTCTTCAAATTCGGCCTTCGCCCTCATCATCACTCGGCCACGGCCGGTATGAAACGCTTCCTTAACACCATCATATCCATAAATGATACCTCCTGTTGGAAAATCTGGTGCCTTTATATGGGTGATGATCTCATCTATAGTAATGTCGTGGTTATCAATATAAGCAATGGTTCCATCCACCACTTCAGATAGATTGTGAGGTGGCATATTGGTAGCCATTCCCACTGCAATTCCTGAAGCACCGTTAACCAGTAGATTTGGAATCCTAGTAGGCAATACTGTTGGTTCCTTTAAAGAATCATCAAAGTTTAGCTGATGATCTACAGTATCTTTTTCTATATCGATCAACATATCATCTGCAATCTTCCGCATACGGGCCTCCGTATAACGCATCGCTGCTGGACTATCGCCATCAATTGAACCAAAGTTACCCTGGCCATCTACCAACATATAGCGCAAACTCCACTCCTGTGCCATACGTACCATGGCATCATAAACCGAGGTATCACCATGTGGGTGATACTTACCCAATACCTCCCCAACAATACGCGCCGATTTCTTATGGGCACTACCAGACCTAACACCTAACTCGTGCATTCCGAACAAAACCCTTCTATGCACAGGCTTTAGACCGTCCCTGACATCAGGTAGGGCACGTGACACAATGACGGACATTGAATAATCAATGTACGCAGATTTCATTTCATCATCAATGTTAACCGGAATTAATTTTTCTCCTTCTGCCATTTAAAATCTTCTTATTAATTTAGTTAAAAAAGCACGACAATATACATAAATTCGGCACTACGCCTGTAATAAAGTTATACTTTTGTAAAGAATTTATCAACACCTTTTGACAAAGGTACGATTAACAAATTCTAAGTTATAATTTTTGCAAATAATGGTGTTTTTTTATCAATTAAACCACTTTATTAAATATTAGGTATAGTATTTGCCTTAGATTAGTATAGATTTACTATTTTTAAACTTGAAAGGATATTTTATGGATGATAATTTTTCCCCTAGAGTAAAAGACGTTATTGCTTACAGTAAGGAAGAGGCCCTTAGATTGGGGCACGACTTTATTGGAACTGAGCATTTAATGCTAGGACTACTTAGGGATGGCAACGGGAAAGCCATCAGCATTTTAGATGCATTGGACGTAGACTTGGACCACCTCAGGAGAAAAGTGGAAATTCTAAGTCCAGCTAATCCCACTTCTGGTAATGTGCAAAAGGACAAAAAAAACCTACACCTTACTAGGCAAGCAGAACGTGCGTTAAAAACAACTTTTTTGGAGGCTAAACTATTTCAAAGTTCCTCTATTAATACCGCACATTTACTACTATGTATTTTACGCAATGAAAATGACCCCACCACTAAACTACTTCATAAATTAAAAGTAGATTACGACGGGGTAAAAGATCAATTTAAATCAATGATTACAAGTGACGACGATTATATAGACTCCCCAACTGCGGAATCGTTCCCAAGTGATTCGGATGATTCCAGTGAGGAGAAAGAAGGTACTTTTGGACCCTCTGGACAGAAAGGAAGCAAGAAATCTAAAACTCCGGTTTTGGATAATTTCGGACGCGACCTGACCAAAATGGCCGAGGAGAACAAACTGGATCCCGTAGTGGGCCGAGAGAAAGAAATTGAAAGGGTATCACAAATATTAAGCAGAAGAAAAAAGAACAACCCATTATTGATAGGAGAGCCCGGAGTAGGCAAAAGTGCCATCGCGGAAGGGTTGGCCCTTAGGATAATCAATAAAAAAGTATCCCGAATACTCTACAATAAAAGGGTAGTCACCTTGGATTTGGCATCTTTGGTGGCAGGAACAAAATATCGTGGCCAATTTGAAGAGCGCATGAAAGCGGTGATGAACGAATTGGAAAAAAATGACGATGTAATTCTTTTTATCGATGAGATCCATACCATTGTTGGCGCTGGTGGGGCAACGGGAAGCTTGGATGCTTCCAATATGTTCAAACCTGCTTTGGCTAGGGGGGAAATCCAATGTATTGGTGCTACTACCTTAGATGAATACCGCCAATATATTGAGAAAGATGGCGCCTTGGAAAGACGATTTCAAAAGGTTATCGTAGAACCTACTTCCGTAGAGGAAACCATAGAAATACTCAAGAACATTAAAGGAAAATACGAAGAGCACCACAATGTGCTCTATACTGACGAAGCTATTATTGCCTGTGTAAAACTTACGAACAGGTATATGACGGACAGATTTCTTCCTGACAAGGCTATAGATGCCTTGGACGAATCAGGTTCTAGGGTACATATCGTTAATATGGACGTCCCTAAACAGATTTTGGAACTGGAAAAGCAACTGGAAGATGTTCGCGAACTGAAAAACACAGTCGTTAAGAAACAAAAATACGAAGAAGCTGCAAAGCTTAGAGACGACGAGAAACGGATCGAGAAAGATTTAGCCATTGCCCAAGAACGCTGGGAAGAAGATAGTAAACTTCATAAAGAAACAGTTTCAGAGGACAATGTGGCCGATGTGGTATCCATGATGAGCGGTATCCCCGTAAACAGGATAGCGCAGACCGAAAGCAACAAACTGGCCAAATTACCTCAGTTGATTAAAGGCAATGTAATAGGACAGGATGAAGCGGTGGCCAAGGTTGCAAAAGCCATTCAACGGAACCGTGCCGGATTGAAAGACCCTAATAAACCTATTGGTTCCTTTATTTTCTTGGGACAGACAGGTGTGGGAAAAACACAACTCGCCAAAGTACTTGCCAAAGAGCTATTCGATTCAGAAGATGCTTTGATACGGGTAGATATGAGTGAATATATGGAGAAATTTGCCATCTCTAGATTGGTTGGTGCACCTCCGGGATATGTTGGATATGAGGAAGGTGGACAATTGACAGAAAAAGTTCGTCGCAAACCGTATTCGGTTATCCTATTGGATGAGATAGAAAAGGCGCACCCTGATGTATTTAATATGTTATTGCAAGTTTTGGACGACGGATATCTGACCGATAGTTTGGGCAGAAAGATCGATTTTAGAAATACGATCATTATTATGACATCTAACATTGGCGCTAGACAACTCAAGGATTTCGGTCAAGGAGTTGGCTTTGGAACATCAGCAAAAAAAGCCCAAGCAGATACCTATCAAAAGAGTGTTATTGAAAATGCCCTTAAAAAAGCTTTCGCTCCAGAATTCCTAAATAGAATAGATGACGTAGTGGTATTTAATGCTTTGGAAAGGGAACATATCCATAAGATTATTGATATTGAACTACGGAAATTATTTGCTAGGATTAAGGATATTGGCTATAATCTTACCCTTACAGAAAAAGCGAAGGATTATATAGCCGAAAAAGGTTTTGACAGACAATATGGAGCTAGACCTTTAAAACGGGCCATTCAAAAATATATTGAAGATGCCCTAGCAGAGGAAATTGTAAACTCTAAGTTGGAAGAAGGCGATACTATCCTAATGGATTTAGATGAGCCCAAGCAAGAGCTCACCATTAAAATTAATAAGGCAGAAAAGTCTTCTAAGACCTAGATTTTAAATTCATGTCGAGCATAAAAAAAAGGGGTAACACATTTGTGTTACCCCTTTAACTTTACCCCACCCCCGAACTAGCATCAAACAACTCTACACTCACCTCTATTTGGTTAGTTTACTGCAGGTAACGGAGTATCTTACCATCTATTAAGTAGGAGTTAACATACATAAAATCCCTTTAGTTCCCATATAAACGATAAATAGGCCTTTAATCTAATAATTTTCAAAATAGAGGACTATAATTCTACTTTCGCTAACGAGACACTATATAAATTACGAAAAATGAAAGTCGGAAGACCTAGCAAGACTATAATCGTTAAGGAATATCAATTGGAGATCGGAAAAGTACAGGTATTTGAGGATTATATGGTTTCTATCTTTGATGAAGGAACTACAATTACTCAGGAAGGATTATTTCAAATCCTAGGCATAATCGAAATTCATTTTAGAAATAAAAATTTTGGGTTTATCAGTTTACGAAAGCACTCCTACGCCATTGACCCCATGACCTACATTCAGCTCAGGGAAATAAGTAATTTAAAAGCACTTGCTGTTGTCTCTATTAAGGAGATAGACATGCATAATTTCAATATAGAAAAGCTTTTCTACAAAAAAACAATGAAATTTTTTATAAATATCGACAATGCATTAATTTGGATCAAACGCCGCGTTAGATCCACCAAAGCAGCATAACATTTAGACGTACACAGATAAAACACACAACACTAGGCTTGCTCATCCTGAAGACTATTCACCTGATCTACAAACAGGTCCAAATAGGCCTTCCCCAAATGGGCTATTATATCCGTAGCCACCAACGCCTGAAATCCACATTCCCTAATTGCTATATCGGCAGCCCTACCGTGCAGATAAACTCCAAAAACAGCAGCCTCTAAAGTCGCGTATCCTTGGGCCAATAATCCTGTAATTACCCCGGTGAGCACATCACCACTTCCTCCTGTAGCCATCCCTGGATTTCCTGTAGAATTTACATATCCTTTATCACCATAGACTGTTATGGTATGCGCCCCTTTTATAACCACTATACAATCGTGTTTTTTGGAGAATTCCTTCGTTTTTATCAACTTATCAAAGTCGTTCTTCCATTTCCCCAACATTCGCTCTAATTCTTTGGGATGTGGTGTTAGCACCGTTTGTGGCGGTAAGTCCGAAAATAGATCAGGATTCTTCGCTAGAATATTCAACCCATCAGCATCTATGACCAAAGGGGTTTTGTTATTTTTTAAAAATAAGGAAAAGGCTTTAACGGCATTAGTACCAGTACCCATTCCTACTCCAATCCCGATCACTGTTGGTGTAAAATTAAAATCGATATTAGTAATTTCGGTTTCGTTGATATCGGTTAGCACCATCAACTCTGGAAATGCACTTTGAAGCGGTACAAGTCCACATTTAGGTACAAATGCCGTAACCAACCCGCTTCCTGCATATAAACTCCCCTTGGCCGCCATAAGTACAGCACCAATTTTACCGTAACTCCCTCCAATGATCAGCACATGTCCATAAGTTCCTTTATGAGTATATTTTGTCCTTGGGCGATAAAAGGGGAGTACTTCTGCTTTACCAATTAGCTCATAGTCCGAGGGTGCGTGCATAAGAAAATCCGTATCCAAACCAATATCCAAAAGCTCCCATTGATCCAAAAACAGCCCGGTATCTGGTAGAAAAAATATAAGTTTCGGCACTTGAAAACTCAGTAGATAACTAGATTTTACAGCCTCATCGTTATTCGGAACTTTATGATCCATAAATAATCCAGAAGGAATATCTATGGACAATACAAACGCATTGGACTTATTTATTTCACGAAAAACTTCTAGAACCCAAGGAGCAACAGCTCTTTTCAGGCCAATGCCAAAAATAGCGTCTACAATTATAGCTTCTTTTTCTAATTGCGGGATAATGGAACTTTCGCCTAAAAATTTGGGCCAAACTTTGGCTTCCTTTAAGCGGTCTAAGTTAATCAAAAACTCCTTTGACCTATGCTCATTAAAGTTTACGACACAGACCGTTACCCTATACCCATGCTGCACTAAATGTCTTGCAAGCACTAGCCCATCTCCCCCATTATTGCCTACACCACAGAATATATATATTTGGGTCTGATCCCCGTTTAATCTGGTATGCATCCAGTTAAAAATCTGAACGGCAGCCTTTTCCATTAGATCTTCAGCACTAATTTGCTGCCTTTCTAATGTGAATTTATCAGCTTCGTATATTTCTTTGGTATTAAAAATCTTCATTCAACAAAAATATTTGATAAAATTTATCGATTTCACAAAAATTCACTTAAGGATTTGATAGGGCAATCAAAAATACTACATTTGATTCTTTAATTATATTATGCCTGTGATTAAATCGGACAACAACATGGATAATTCGCCATACATCAATAGCTTTACTGCTGCTACCGTTATCGGCACCACTACCCCATTGGGGTAAACTACTACATATACGTCCATTTTTCATTTCTCGCACAAATCAGTTTTATCATCTAATCCATTTGAACCATGAAAGTTCTAAAATTCGGCGGCACTTCTGTTGCCAATGCCAACAATATAAGTTTAGTAAAAAATATAATCGCCAATCAGCAGTCGGACAAAACCATTGTTGTTGTCTCTGCACTTGGAGGTATAACCGATCTTTTACTTAGAACGGCTGCTTTGGCCTCTATTCAGGATATCTCTTATAAAACTTTTTTGAAAGAAATTGAAGATCGGCATTTAACCACAATCAAAGAGTTGATACCGATCCATTCCCAGAGTAAAATACTCAGCAAAGTTAAAAGTGAGCTAAACACCTTGGAAACATTGTTGGAAGGTGCTTTCTTGATTGGCGAGATAACCCCTAAACTATCAGATAAAATAGTTAGTTATGGCGAATTGCTCTCCTCTTATATCATAAGTGAGTACTTTATAGCTGAGGGAATAGATGCCGCTTATGTGGATAGTAGACAATTAATCAAGACCAATTCGATACATGGAAAAGCAACGGTAAATTTTCAACTTACCAACAGCAATTGTAATACCGCTGTAAAGGAACACAACCAAAAGGTTCTTGTTATGGGTGGTTTTATCGCATCGTCCGTTTCGGGGATTTCCACCACATTGGGACGCGGGGGATCGGATTATACCGCTGCCATCGTTGCCAATGCCGTAGACGCCGAAATTCTGGAAATCTGGACAGATGTGAGCGGAATGTACACCGCCAATCCTAAATTAGTAAAACAAGCGATGTCCATACCTCATATCTCCTATGAGGAGGCCATGGAACTCTCTCATTTTGGAGCAAAAGTATTGTACCCTCCCACTATTCAGCCAGTGTTGTCCAAAGGCATTTCCATTGTCATCAAAAACACCTTTAAACCTGAAGATCCAGGCACTCTGATTACTAAAAATAAAAATGGAAAAGGGAAAACCGTAAGGGGAATAAGCCATGTGGAAGATATTGCCCTCTTGTCTTTGGAAGGCCCAGGTATGGTAGGTATCCCAGGAATATCAAAACGATTTTTTGAAGTGCTTTCCAACGCTGACATCAGCGTGGTCCTTATTACCCAGGCCTCTTCGGAACACTCCATCTGTGTGGGAATTTCCAATCAGGATACAGAACTAGCGATAGCGATTATTAACGAGGCATTCGATTTTGAAATATCTAGGGGCAAGATAAAATCGGTCATAGCCGAAAAAGACCTCACCATTATTGCCTTGATTGGAGACAATATGAAAAGCCACCAAGGCCTGAGCGGGAAAATGTTCAGCACCTTGGGAAGGAACAATGTAAATATTCGCGCTATTGCTCAAGGTGCTTCCGAACGGAACATATCGGCAGTAATCTTAAAATCAGATGTAAAAAAAGCACTCAACACCTTACATGAAGAATTCTTTGAAGAGAATATAAAACAGCTGAACCTTTTTGTGATGGGGGTTGGTAACGTAGGAGCCAAATTTTTAGATCAGATCCAACAGCAGAAAAAGTATTTAAAAGAGAAATTAAAACTCAACATCCGCGTCATTGGCATGTCTAACTCCAGGACCATGATCTTTGATGAGGACGGTATATCCCTAAAAAATTGGGTAGATACGCTTGCATCGGGAGAAAAAGCCGATAAAGCCTTGTTTTACGATAAGGTGATGAAGCTAAACTATAGGAACAGTATTTTTGTGGACAATACTGCCAGCGAAATAGTATCCAATACCTATCATTCCTATTTGCAAAATAGTATCTCCGTGGTAACCTGTAATAAAATAGCCTGCTCCTCTAAATTCAGCAATTATCAGGAATTAAAAGATTTGGCAAGAAAATACAATGCGCCCTTCCTATTTGAAACCAACGTTGGGGCAGGTCTCCCAATCATAGACACCCTAAAGCATTTGGTTGCCTCAGGTGATAAAATATTGAAAATACAGGCCGTGCTCTCTGGAAGTCTAAACTTTGTTTTTAACAATTTCAACGACAGCACTACCTTTCACGATGTCGTAAAACAGGCGCAACAGGAAGGCTACACTGAACCAGATCCGAAAATTGACCTAAGTGGCGTAGATGTTATGAGAAAAATTCTAATCCTGGCTCGCGAAAGTGGAAATGTTTTGGATATAGAGGATATTGAGAACCATTCTTTCCTACCTGAGGCGAGTTTACAAACGGATAATAACGAGGATTTCTTCCGCAGCCTTCAAGATTACGAAGCTTCCTTCCAAGAAATGTATCAAAAAGCAGTTGCTGAGAATAGTAAACTGAAGTATGTGGCACAGTTTGAAGACGGGAAAGCAAGCGTAGGGCTTCAACGTATTCCAAAGGGACATGATTTTTACAATCTTGAGGGCAGTGATAATATTGTGTTGTTTTATACCGAAAGATACCCAAATCAACCTATGATCATAAAGGGAGCAGGAGCTGGCGCCGATGTTACGGCTTCTGGTATATTTGCTGATATTATCCGAATCGGTAATTTTTAGGGTACCCCTAAATTTTCCTTTCCATCCATCTGATATTTTAGATTTAAAACAAGATCTAAATACGAATAGGACCGAAATGTTTTACCTTTTAAAATAGTACAATTCAGAAGATTAATAAGATCATGGACAGTAACGAAATAAGAATATTTTCTCCAGCCACAATCGCTAATGTTTCCTGCGGATTTGACGTACTAGGACTTGCCTTGGATGCCGTAGGCGATGAAATGATAATTAGAAAAACCTCAAAGAAAGGTATAACCATCACCAAACTTACGGGGCAAGACCTACCCACCGAAACCCTGCACAATGTAGCTGGAGTAGCCGGGTTGGCCCTGTTGGCAGAGAGCGAATACATGGGAGGTTTTGAAATTGAAATTTATAAAAAGATAAAGGCAGGCAGCGGAATAGGAAGTAGCGCTGCCAGTTCGGCTGGAGCAGTGTGGGCAATGAACGCCCTTCTAGATTACCCCTTTTCCAATTTGGAATTGGTGAAATTCGCCATGGAAGGAGAGCGATTGGCAAGCGGGGTGGCCCATGCAGACAATGTAGCCCCTGCCCTATTTGGTGGTTTTACCTTGGTTCGGAGCTACCATCCATTAGATATTATTAAGATTCCAACTCCAGAAGCACTTTATGCCACGGTAATCCATCCACAAATTGAAGTCAAGACGTCAGATTCTAGGCGTATATTGAAAACTTCCATATCGCTGGAAGACGGCATTAAGCAATGGGGGAATGTAGGTGGACTTATCGCAGGGCTTTACACCAATGATTACGAGCTAATTGGCAGATCTTTGGTAGACCATATTGTAGAACCCATACGATCTATTCTTATTCCAGGTTTTGATAAAGTAAAAGAGAATGCCTTGGAAGCAGGGGCCTTGGGATGTGGAATTTCAGGATCTGGACCCTCCATTTTCGCCTTGAGCAAAGGGGAGGAAAATGCCAGATTGGTTGCCGATGCCATGAAGAATGTCTATCAAAAGATAGGAGTGGACTACGACGTTCACATTTCAAAAATAAATACTGAAGGGATTAAAATTATATAAAATTCTATAGATTTAAGAACAAAATAAATTGACAAATGAACTTTTATAGTCTAAATAAAAAAGCCCCCAATGTCTCTTTTAAGGAGGCCGTTATAAAAGGTATAGCTCCAGATAGGGGATTGTATTTCCCAGAAGAGATACACCCTTTGGCTCCCTCATTTTTTGACAGTTTGGAAACCTTTTCAAATCAAGAAATTGCTTATTTAGCAATCCAACAATTTGTAGGGGATGAAATTCCCGAAGCAGCATTAAAGGAAATATTGAAAGAGGTATTAGACTTTGATTTCCCTGTTGTTCCCATAGAGGAAAATATTGCCACCCTAGAACTTTTTCATGGCCCTACTATGGCATTCAAGGATGTAGGTGCCAGATTTATGGCACGCTGTCTAGGACATTTTTCCAACGAAAAAAGCAATGCTATTACCGTGCTGGTTGCTACCTCTGGCGATACCGGTGGAGCCGTAGCCAATGGTTTCTTAGATGTCCCTGGGGTTAAAGTGGTTATTCTTTATCCAAGTGGCAAAGTGAGCGATATTCAAGAAAAGCAACTGACCACCTTAGGTAAAAATATTACTGCCCTAGAAGTGGATGGCACTTTTGATGATTGTCAGGAAATGGTGAAATCGGCTTTTCTAGATAAAGAACTTACTGAAAACATGCAATTGACCTCCGCCAATAGCATCAATGTAGCCCGTTGGCTTCCACAAATGTTCTATTTCCTTTTCGCCTACAAACAAGCAAAATCTTTAGGTAAGGAAATTGTCTTTTCCGTTCCTAGTGGGAATTTCGGAAATATATGCGCAGGTATCATGGCACAAAAACTAGGAATGCCATGCAAGCATTTTATAGCAGCCACCAACGTTAATGATATTGTTCCCAATTTCATGGCAACGGGCACCTATAGCCCAAAAACTTCTATCGCCACTATTTCCAATGCAATGGATGTGGGCGACCCTAGTAATTTTATTCGAATCAGACATTTGTACAAGGACAATTTTAAAGAACTGTCCAACAACCTTAGCTCCTATTCATTTACGGATAAAGAAACCAAAAAAGCCATGCTCAGTCTCTACAATGATTATAACTATGTAGCAGATCCTCATGGAGCTGTTGGCTATCTAGGAATAAAAAAATACCAAGCCCAACATCCCGAATGTTATGGCATATTTTTAGAAACGGCCCATCCTGTAAAATTTTTGGATGTCGTGGAGGACACTATTCGTGAAAACATAGATCTTCCAGATAAAATTGCCAAACTGTTGAACAAAAAGAAAAAATCCATTAACATCTCTAATTACGAGGATTTAAAGGCCTTTTTAAAGCGGGAATAAACCATTCCAATGTTATTAACAGATTGATAATTGGGAGTCCTGCAGCATAGGTGATTTATCAAGACAGGCAACAAAGGGGTTAAACAGCTTTTACCAAAACATACATACCGAAGGTTATTTGCAGCCAAATTTTCAACTTGGATTGTAGGTCTGTGCCGTTATAAAATATAGCCACGAGTGAACTAAGGAAGGTGAAGTGCCCAATTTTAATTGCATTGGAGACCAAATAAATAGTAAGTAGCGACATCTATGAGGATACATCTAGATCCTGTAGATGTAATAGATGGAGTTCTCCTTTTGCTTTAACGTTAAATTATGAAAACAAAAATCGGCATGCATTTTCCCAACGATTAATTTTCAATACTTTTACCTTTTAAATCGATTCAATGAAAAACACAGCCTTATCAAAGACCCATGAGGCATTAGGAGCTAAAATGGTACCTTTTGCAGGATATAATATGCCTGTTTCCTATGAAGGAGTTAACATAGAGCATGAAACGGTCCGCACCGGAGTAGGCGTATTTGATGTATCCCATATGGGAGAATTTTTAATCGGTGGTCCAAAAGCGTTGGATCTGATCCAAAAAGTTTGCTCCAATGATGCTTCTAAAATAGCCATAGGTAAGGCACAATACAGCTGTCTTCCCAATGAAACAGGTGGTATTGTGGACGACCTTATTATTTACAAAATAAAAGAGGAACAGTATTTACTAGTGGTAAATGCGGACAATATAGATAAGGATTGGGAACACATAAGTAAATACAATGAGGAGTTTGGAGCAGAGATGCGCAATATTTCCGGTGACTATTCACTATTGGCCATTCAGGGTCCAAAAGCGGTAGAGGCAATGCAAAAGCTAACCTCTGTAGACTTATCGGCCTTAAAACTTTACACCTTTGAGGTATCGGATTTTGCTGGAATACCACATGTCATTATTTCCGCGACAGGATACACTGGATCTGGGGGATTTGAAATTTATTGCAAGAACGAAGAGGTACAGCAGATATGGGATAAGGTTTTTGAAGCCGGTGCCGATTTTGGAATAAAACCTATTGGCTTGGCGGCTAGGGATACTTTGAGATTGGAAATGGGCTATTGCCTATACGGAAATGATATAGATGATACTACATCACCTTTGGAAACAGGTTTGGGATGGATTACAAAATTCACCAAGGATTTTGTAAATAGTGAAGCTTTGGCGAAACAAAAGGAAGCCGGACCGAAACGAAAATTAATCGCCTTTGAATTGACGGAAAAAGGTATTCCGCGACAGGGATATGCAATTGTAGATAAGGATGGTAACACCATAGGCAATGTAACTTCCGGAACCATGTCCCCATCCCTTTCAAAAGGAATAGGCCTTGGATTTGTCCCTATCGAAATTTCGGATGCTGGTACCGCTATTTTTATTCAGATCAGAAAAAATGCAGTTCCAGCAACCATTGTCAAACTCCCTTTTTATAAAGGATAACCTTATTAATATTTGAGCTGCGGAAAAGGAGATGATCGGATGAACAAAATACTCATATTAGGAGCCAGTGGCTTTATCGGTAATGCTATTTACCGAGAATTAAATTCCTATTTTGATACCTATGGAACCTATTATTCTTCGAGAAAAAACTTCGAGGATAACAATCAATTCCATAGGTATGATTTGGAGGAGGATGATATTGTCCAAATTCTCGATAAGATAAAACCCGATCTTATTATTTCCGCACTTAGGGGCAATTTTCAGGCTCAGGTGATTGCACACCAACATATGGTAGAATATATATTGAAAAATAATTGTAAATTATATTTCATTTCCTCCGCAAACGTTTTTGATGCCTATATCAAATTTCCTTCCTATGAAAATGATAAAACCCTATCTGAAAGCATCTATGGCAGATTAAAAATAAAAATCGAGAATATGCTATTAAGGATCCCTAAATCTAAAATGGCCATCTTAAGAGTTCCCATGGTCTTTGGCAATAATTCCCCTAGAATAAAGGAAATAAAAGCTTCGCTCGATCTAAATGAGCCGTTGGAAGTCTTCCCTAATTTGATAATGAACGTCACTAGTGATGACAAACTTACCCTACAGATCCATTATTTAATAAATCGTGATAAATCCGGAATATTTCATTTAGGATCCGAAGACCTGACCCATCATGAGGATTTTATAGAGGAAATTATAAAACGAATGGGAAATTACCATCCAATTTTAAAACGGGTATACACAACCAACGAAGATCGATATCTAGCAGTATTACCCAAAACCAATAGGCTACCCACAGACCTACAGTTTAATTGTCAGGACATTATAGACCAGCATATATTTACCTAGAAGCCCATTAAAAGGAGAGGTATTTTATTAACTTTACCAAAAACAACATTATGAGCACATTATCCAAAGAAGAAATAGAAAGAAGATTGGAACAATTGGACGGTTGGGAATATGTGGATGGAGCCTTGGAAACATCATTTGAGTTTAAAGATTTTAAGGACGCATTTTCGGTTATGACCAGAATTGCCTTTGAATGTGAGGCTCAAAACCATCATCCTGATTGGAGCAACGTTTATAATTCTTTAAATATTCGCCTAAATACTCACGATGCAAACGGGGTAACCGAAAAGGATTTCAAATTAGCCAAATCAATCGAAGAAATAATTGAAAGTGAATAAACCTAACGCTTGTTGCAGTATTAAAATTTGTTAAATTTGCTTCAATAATCCAAATAAAACCAAATAATGGGAAGAGCTTTTGAATTTAGAAAAGCACGTAAGATGAAAAGATGGTCTGCAATGTCGAAAGCCTTCACCAGAATTGGCAAAGATATTGTAATGGCCGTAAAGGAAGGCGGCCCGGATCCGGGGTCTAATTCTAGGTTAAGAGCGGTTATCCAAAATGCTAAGGCTGTAAATATGCCTAAGGACAATGTGGAAAGGGCCATAAAGAAAGCCTCCGATAAAAGTTTAGGCGATTATAAAGAGGTACTTTTTGAAGGCTATGCGCCCCATGGTATTGCTATTTTAGTAGAAACTGCAACGGACAATAATACTAGGACTGTAGCTAACATCAGAAGTTATTTTAACAAATGTAACGGTAGTTTGGGAACTTCAGGTTCTGTAGAATTTATGTTCGACCATACCTGTAATTTTAGGATCCCCGTGGAAGGGATAGACCCCGAGGAATTGGAACTAGAAATGATCGACTTTGGAGCCGAGGAGGTTTTCGCCGATGACGATGGAATCTTGATATATGCTCCCTTTGAAAGTTTTGGGGCCATACAAAAGGAATTGGAAAACCGCGAGATAGAGATTCTTTCCTCAGGTTTTGAACGTATTCCACAGGTGACCAAGGAATTGTCGGAAGAGGAAGCTGCAGATGTGGAGAAACTATTGGAAAAGATTGAAGAGGATGATGATGTACAGAACGTATATCATACCATGCAGGAGTAATCCTAAAAACTATTTTCAGGAACTTTTCCTAAAACGCCCTTATAGAATGATTTATAAGTAATAAAGTCTTGTTCTTTATTATCTGTTGGGAAATGGGGTTCCGAGATTTTTATCTGTTTTTCACCAAAATCAAACGCTACCAATACAATAGGTACGTTGGCGGCTTTTGCGATATAATAGAACCCAGTTTTCCACTCGGTCACCTTTTTCCGCGTACCTTCCGGGGATAAGGCAAGCCTAAATTGTTGCTTTTCTTGAAATAATTTTGCTGTAGCGCTGACCGTATCCATATTCTTGGTCCGATCTATGGGAGTCCCTCCCATCCAACGAAAGTACCAACCAAATGGAGGCTTAAATAGTCCTTTCTTCCCTATATAATTAATTTCTTCATTCAAAACCCTACGCACCAAGAGTCCCATAAAAAAATCTACCCAACTGGTATGGGGTACTACTATAATAACACATTTCTTCACTTCCGGGAAGGAACCAATAAGTCTCCAGCCCATAATTTTAAAATAAATAAATTTTGCCAGAGTATGCATATATAAAAAATTATAAAAATTCGATCAATCTTAAGAAGGCTTTCACTCCTACAATTTCGTGAGCATTTATGTTCTGAGATGCAATCGCCCCAGATGAATACTTATATTTTCTGATAAATCGATTTTAACTTCTCTGGGCTAATTAGCTTTCGCCATTCCTTTCCCAAGGCATTTTCCCAAAGCGGTTCTAAGCTAAGGGCTACATTGATCATTATTTCAAAATCATTCTCGGTTAACGCACCACATATCCCTGTTGGCAATGCTATTTGATGCTTTTCTTTCATTATGTTGAACATAGCCACTCCTTCAGGATAAAACTCCTCCAAATGCTGAAAAACCAAACAATTCCCAATTCCATGTCTTACTCCCAATAAATAGGAAAGCCCGTAACTCATAGCATGGGCAACCCCTACCTGTGAATATGCAATGCTCATCCCCCCATGCCAGGAAGCCATCATTAATTTATCCCTGGAATCTGAAGGGTCCAATTCCTCCAAATAAACCTCCTTGCAAAGTTCTAGGGCCTTTTCCCCATAACTCTGACTAAAGGCATTTAAAAAGGTACCGTTTAACGACTCGATACAATGAATAAAACAATCCATTCCTGTATAAAACCACTGTTCCTTGGAAACGCCTTTGGTAAGATCTGGATCTAAAAGAACTTGGTTAAAAGTAGTATAATCGGAATTGATGCCCAATTTTTTTTCGGGTCCCAATAAAACCGTAGTCCTAGATACTTCGGCACCGGTACCACTAATCGTTGGAATACCCACGTGATAGATAGACGGTTTTCTCACTAGGTCCCAGCCTTGATATTGATACGATTTACCTTTATTATTCAACATAATCGCCACCGCCTTTGCCAAATCCAACAAGGTACCACCCCCTATCCCCACAATACCGGAGGGAAGTTCATTAAAATGATCCCGTATCCTATCAGCCAAAAGATCTACCTGATCGGTTTTAGGCTCTTCATCTGCCGAGATAAATATAATCTGGTCGTTACAGATCAATGGAATTCTAGAAATAAGTTGGGTTCCCTCAAAAATATCATCGACCAAAAAAATCATCGGGGCATCCGAACTTTTTCTTTGTGGCAACAAAATATCTCCCAGCTGATCAAAACTACCGTTGCCAAATACAACCCTTGGAACCATAGGTAAATTCCTATAGTTCATCTTAAGATCAGTACTTATAGACTCCTTATTCTCTTTATTACTTATTTTAATTGCCATAGTTAAGATATTTTAACAAGTCAGAAATGGTGTTCAGGGTAAGATGACCATTCTGATGTTCTTTCAATTTCACTTCCTCGTGCTGCCAAGTGGTATGAAATGGGATATGCACCGCTTTAGCTCCAATATTCACAATGGGTAACACATCCGATTTTAAAGAATTCCCCACCATTAAAAATTCCGATACTGGAATTCGTAAGTGCTCCAAGAGGTTTGTATAATTTATTTCCTTTTTATCGCTCAGTACTTCCACATGGTGAAAATATTTGGATAGGCCCGATTTTTCCAATTTACGCTCCTGGTCTAACAAATCACCTTTGGTCAAAACAATCAAACGATAATGATCCTTTAGCTTTCTCAATACTTCTTCCACTCCATCCAACAATTCTACGGGTTGGGACAACATTTCTTTCCCTAGATTAAGGATATCCCCAATGGTTGCTTGTGATATTTTATTATTTGACAGATCGAGCGCAGATTCTATCATGGATAACGTAAACCCCTTTACCCCATAACCATAAATCGCCAAGTTATTTATCTCTGTTTTAAAGAGTTCTTGGTCAATTTTGTTTTTGGTTTCGTATTTATCTAAAAGGTTTGCAAACTTTTCCTCTGTATCCCTAAAATAGGTTTCATTAACCCATAAGGTATCATCAGCATCAAATCCGACCACTTTTATATTGCTATAATCTATTTCCATACACTTTTGGCCTTTTCCAGATCCTCTGGGGTATCTATTTCAATCCCTGAGACATTAGTCTCTACCATTTTAATCTTTTTCCCATATTCCAAATATCTAATAGCTTCTATTTTTTCGGTAGCCTCCAAAATTTGCATGGGCAATCTCTGGAAATCCATTAATGCCCTTTTTCTAAAGGCATAAATTCCTTTGTGCTTATAGTACGGGATATCCAATTCCCTTGCCCTTGGATAAGGGATAGGAGCCCTTGAAAAATAAAGTGCAAAATTCTGATTGTCCACTATTACTTTTACCGTATTAGGGTCGTTGATCTCTACCCAATCCTTTATCCTAGTCATTAAGGATGCAAGATCTATTTCTTGTTGATGGTCATCCTTAAAAACTTCTATGACACTGGCCAAGCTTTCACGATCTGTAAAAGGTTCATCTCCCTGCACGTTAACAATAATATCTACTTCCATCGACTCCACGGCCTCGGCGATACGATCACTTCCGCATTCGTGTTCCTTTTTGCTCATTATGGCCTTACCTCCTATTTTGGCTATTGTTTCGAAAATAACGGGACTATCCGTTACCACATAAACTTCCTGAAATAGACCTGTGTTGATGGCTGCTTCATAGGTTCTTTGTATAACTGGTTTCCCTTGTAGGTCCTGCATAAGCTTTCCAGGAAATCTAGAAGCTGCATAACGAGCCGGGATCATTGCGATAATTTTCATATGTAGATATTTATTGTTTTTTAACGGTCATATGCGATTCGCATATCTTCATTCGTATTTGCAACCAGATTTCGGTCATGCTCATTTCATATGCAGATATTTATTGTTTTTTAACGGTCATATGCGATTCGCATATCTTCATTCGTATTTGCAACCAGATTTCGGTCATGCTCATTTCATATGTAGATATTTATTGTTTTTTAACGGTCATACTTCGGCTGCGCCTACCTACGATAGGTAAATTCCAGTTCAGGTATGCAAACCTACCTACGGCAGGTAAACTTGTCTGACGGCAGTCAGGTACGCATATCTTCATTCGTATTTGCGACCAGCTTTGGGTCATCCTCATTTCACAGGAAAATTATTTAATATTAATTAGGATTAGGTTTAGATCTCAGTTTCTTATAAAGTTTAAAAAGGACAAACAATATAACAACGACAAGGATTACGGCAAGTAGAGGTACAAAAATAGCCAAAGCAGTCATCACCACAGCTACAACTGTTTCCACTAAGCCAATTAATGGGTTGGCCAATCCACCTGTAGTGGCCGAAGACGCAAGCCTTCCTGTGGCATTGGTGCTTTTAATGGCGGTTGCCGTACCACCCCCAGCAATTATGGCTAAAGTCCATGTTACAATAGGATCCAAATCCGCAACTGTGGAAACCATTACGGCTGTCCCGGCAATTGCAGCCAAAGGTACTGCAACACTATCCAGCAAATTATCGACCCACGGAATAAAATATGCGAAAATTTCTACAACAGTAGCTACCCCTAAGGTAATTAAAGCTGTTAGACTCCCTATCCATTCCCAATTATCATTTAATTCCCATACATTAAAGTAGGCAGATAAACTTAAGGCAAACAGGGGTAAAAAAATTCTAAAACCTACCGAAGTGGCAAGCCCGATTCCCAAAAAAATGCTTAAAACGGTCTCAAAGGCCATTTGCTTTTAGTTTAATGCGAAATTAGGCTATTCCGAATCAACAAAAAAATCGTTCTTAAACCCAATCAGGTACAACTTTTCCTTAGCCCTGGTAATGGCCGTATACAACCACCTTAAGTATTCCTTGTCTATACCATTGGGCAGGTATGGCTGCTCTACAAAAACCGTATTCCATTGTCCTCCTTGGGATTTATGACAGGTAATGGCATAAGAAAATTTAACCTGAAGGGCATTGAAATAATTATTGTTCTTTACCGCCAAAAACTTTTTGTACTTGGATTTCTCATCGGCATAATCCCGCATTACCTCCTGATACAATCGGTTGCCCTCCTCATAAGACAAAGATGGGGTTTCTGCCATAATAGTATCCAATAAAAGCACCGTTTCAAAGGGCTTTTGATCGGGATAATCCACCATCTTCACCTTTACTTCTGCAAATTTAAATCCGTATAATTCCTTAATCGCAAAAATCTCCAAAACTTCCATAATATCCCCGTTAGCAATAAAACCTGCTTCCGAACTGGGCTTAAGCCAAAAATAGTTGTTTTTGACCACCATCATATAATCTCCTACCGCCAACTCGTTTTCCAAATACAGGATTCTATTCCTTATATTATCATTATACAGATTGGCCCTTTTGTTGGAGCGGACAATAATAGCCGTTTCCTCTTTGCCATTTTGCGAATAGGATTCATCTATAGCCTCTTGGATATCATGACCATCAATTAAACGGACAATATCCTTATATTGGGAAACGGAGAATTTAAAATTATCATAAAACTCACTTTGCAATTGTTCTCTTAAATAAGTGGCATTGGCCAATATCCCAGAGTCTTCTGCTTGTCTTACCACTTCATCCAATTCCAACTCAACTACCTCCTTATTATAATTCAGCGATAATTGGCCCTCATCCAGTGCAGGACTGATATTTAAATGTACGGGAGGTAACTGGGCGGTATCGCCTATAAGTATAAGTTTGCAGTTATGTCCAGAATAAACATACGTCATAAGGTCATCCAACAAGGAGCCATTCTCCAATAGTTTGGAATCTGCAGGGCTATCAGAAATCATGGACGCCTCATCTACAATAAATAGGGTATTCCTATGTTTGTTGGGCGCTAGTACAAATTGCACCCCACCACCACTTTGCTTTTTAGGAAAATAAATTTTCCTGTGAATGGTAAAGGCTTGGGTCCCGGAGTAATTAGACATCACCTTGGCCGCCCTTCCAGTAGGTGCCATTAATACCGCCTTCATGGTAGTTTTCCACAAATTGGTCACAATGGTACCCACTATCGTGGTTTTTCCCGTTCCAGCGAATCCTTTCAGCAAGAAGACTAGGTCTTTTTCTTTAGAAAGGGTAAATGTTGCAAGTTGCTGTAATGCAACCGACTGTTTGGCCGTTGCAACATGTGGGAATTTGTCTTTTAGTAAGTTATAAAAATTGGTATCTGATATAGAATTCATAGGTCTTCAAAGATAATCAGTATTTTTAAGGCCAAATACTTTTGGCATTAAAAAAAAATTGTAGATTTGTGATAACCACTAAAATAATAACACTTAAGAAATGAAGACCATTTTACAAATTTTTCTTTGGCTGGTAAGTATCGGATTAGGATTTATGATCTACAATTCTGTCAATGGCCCTATTAAGTTTAACAAAGTTAAACAAGAGCGTTTTTCCAAGGTAATATCCAGTCTAAAGGATATCAGAAATTCCCAAGAGGCATATAAGACTGCGAATGGAAGATATGCAAAGGATTTCAATACCTTGATCAGTTTTGTGGATACTGGAAATTATATCATCACACAACAAAGAGATTCTTCATTTTTGGAGTATGACAAGCATTTTGGGATCGACATGCTACGGGAAGTAAGAATTATAGATACCCTTGGTACAGTATCCGTTAAGGATTCCCTATTTAAAAAAGACGATCGCTTTAAGAGTATGATGAATGTTCCTTTTGCTGCAAATGGAGAGAAATTTGAAATGAAGGCAGCTATTATTGAAAAAGCAGGATACAAGGCCCCTGTATTTGAAGCAAAAATAGGTAAGGATGTTGTTCTACATGACCAACCCAAAGCCTTATTGGCAAGGGAAAATTCACAAATCAACGTTGATGAAGTTAATGGTAATGTAATCAAAGTTGGATCTTTGACCGAGGTAAGCACCAGTGGAAATTGGCCATCTATCTATGACAAACGAAACGACCTATAGTATTTTAGAAGATTCTAAATCGGAATATCATAAATTGTCCATTCAAGTTAGCTTGAATGGACTTTCTTTTTGTGTTTTGGACACACTTTCCAACACCGTGATCGCTTCGGAGAAAATTAAGTTCGAAAACGAACTGACCCCCTATGCCGTACAAAAGGAAATAAAACAACTTTTCGACAAAAATGAAATTCAAAAAATTCAATTTTCAGAAGTTGTTGTTATTCACAGAAACAACCTTTTCTGCCTAGTACCAAAAGCTCTTTTCAACAAGGACGAATTGGCCAATTACCTGAAATTCAACGCCAAAATTTTGGCGAATGACCACTTGGAATACGATGAAATAGACAATTTGGAAATGGTAAATGTTTATGTGCCCTTCGTGAACATAAACAACTATATCTACGATCTTTTTGGTGATTTCGATTTTATGCACAATGGCACGGTGCAGATAAAAAGTCTAATTAATAGTCATGGCAATACCAATGAGCCCATTTGCTATGTGCATTTGATAGAAGGACATATGGACATCACGATTATCCAAAATAAAAAGTTACTGCTTTACAATAACTTTAGATTTACGGCCAATGAAGATTTTATTTACTACCTGCTCTTTACCTTAGAGCAATTAAAATTGGATACAGCGACTACAAAACTTAAGCTTTTTGGCGCTATTGAAGAGGACGATGCCCTTTACCAACTCTGTCACACCTACATTCAGAATATTTCTATTTTTGTACCCTCCACTACCACCCTCTATCATTTTGGGGAGCTGGAGCAAGAATCCATCGATTTCACACTTTTAAATTCCCATTAATCAATGCGCATTATATCTGGTAAAAATAAAGGGCAACGTTTAACTGCTCCAAAGAAACTCCCCGTTCGCCCTACTACGGATATGGCAAAGGAAGCCTTATTCAATATTCTTAACAATCAATATCACTTTAACGATATAAAGGTACTTGACCTTTTTGCAGGTACTGGAAATATTGGTTATGAATTTGCTTCTAGAGGTTCCGAACAGATTACCGCTGTAGATGCCGATCCAGGATGCGTAAAATTCATTATTGAAACATCCGAGAAACTAGAATTCCCTATCCAAGTTATTAAAAGTGATGTTTATGACTATTTGGAACGCAATCCAGTAAAGGCGCATATCATATTTGCCGATCCACCATATGATCTTCCACTGGAAGACTTTTTTAAAATTGCAGAATTGGTCTTTAAAAAGGAACTCCTTTTAGAGAATGGAGTTTTAATTATAGAGCACCCTAAGAATACCGATCTTTCCAAAACGGAGCATTACACCAATGAAAGAAGATATGGGGGAAGTGTATTTAGTTTTTTTGAATGGACTGGGGATAATGAAATTCCCAAACAATAATCTCGTTTAGGATTCCTTAATTCCTACTTCACCATAGGAGCAATAATATAAAACTGGCCGTTAAAACAGATATCCAATTATAGGCTACTGCCAGAAATCTGTGATAATTCCTATTGATGGGATACACTTTCTACGATGGCAGTAATACAAAAGGATACAGCATACTGCATTGGTTAACTCTAGAGAATACCGCATACGGTGGTATTAATTCGAATACGTATTTTCTCTGAAAATACTGTCGCTATACCGCCTGTGGCGGCATTAATTCGAATACGTATTTTCTCTGAAAATACTGTCTCATTAAAAAAAGCAGGTCATAAGCCGGATTCTGTAGTCCCAAAATTAATTTCGTGACTCCTTATCATTTATCTAGGCCATTGGTTGCCCAATAACTCGAACCGCCTACCCTTCAGCTCAGGCGTGCAGCCCTCAAACACTGATTTACATGGCGTTGCACCGTATAGAGTTTACCTGGTTTCACTACAGCATTACCTGTACATTCTTTCTGTTGCACTTGTCCTCGCCTTACGACGGACGGGCATTACCCGCTATACTGCACTATGGTGTCCGGACTTTCCTCTGTCCAAATTGAATTGAAACAGCGATAAGGCGACCTGCTTTGTGCAAAGGTAGACGAATTGTTCATAAATAAAACGCTAAACTTCATTAAATAGCCCCTATAATACAAAGCTATTTTTATATTTGTACTCAAACAATCATACCCCCGAATTGAGGGTTAATTATAAGCATAACTTTTTGGAACCTTTTATAGTATCTGCTCGAAAATATAGACCTAAAACATTTAAAGATGTTGTTGGGCAGCAGGCTATCACCAATACTTTGACCAACGCCATTGAAAATAATCATTTGGCGCAGGCATTATTGTTCACTGGTCCAAGAGGAGTAGGAAAAACCACCTGCGCCCGTATCTTGGCCAAACAGATCAATCAGCAAGGGGAAGCATCAGATGACGAGGATTTTGCCTTTAATATATTTGAACTCGATGCAGCATCTAACAACTCTGTAGATGATATTAGGGAGCTTACAAGTCAGGTACGAATTCCTCCTCAAGTGGGGAAGTACAAGGTATATATTATTGATGAGGTACACATGCTGTCACAAGCGGCCTTCAACGCCTTTTTAAAGACTTTGGAAGAACCGCCTGCACATGCCATATTTATTCTCGCCACTACGGAAAAACACAAGATTATTCCCACCATCTTGTCCCGTTGCCAAATTTTCGATTTTAAACGAATCACCGTAAAGGATACAGCAGAATACCTAAAATACATTGCTGAGAACCAAAAAATTGAAGCGGAAGACGATGCCTTGCATATCATTGCCCAAAAGGCAGATGGCGCTATGCGGGACGCGCTCTCCATATTTGACAGGGTAGTTAGTTTTTCTGGAAAAAAATTGACAAGAAAAGCAGTAACCGAGAATTTAAACGTCTTGGATTACGATACTTACTTTAAAGCGACTGACCTTATTTTGGGTCGGAATATTCCTGGACTATTAGTCTTATTTAACGAAACCCTAGCACAGGGATTTGACGGCCATCACTTTATTATTGGTCTAGCCTCACATTTTAGGGATTTAATGGTGTGCAAGCACCAAGATACCATTCCCCTCTTAGAGGTTGGCGAGGATGCAAAAAAGCAATACTTAGAGCAATCCAAAAAACCTTCGGGACCATTTCTATTAGAAGCAATAGATATTGCCAATGACTGCGACATAAAATATAAGTCGAGCAAACATCAGCGACTACTTGTAGAACTTACCCTAATGAAATTAGCCTCCATCGACTTTGATGGAGAAAAAAAAAAGTCTAGATTCCTAGGAATTGGGCGTAACCGTCCAGATTTCATAATTCCGGCTTCATTTTATAAAATCGATTCCGGAGTTACCAAGCCTAATCCCTCAACCATCCAGAAGCCTGTCGAGGAACATTCAGGCAACAATCCTCCCACAACAAAGGGAAATCAAAAAAACGAACAAACAGAGGGGAATTCTACATCGGCTACCAAGCCGACAGAAGTTGCACAACAGAATGTAAAAAGCAATACAACTGCTCCTCAACCTTCCAAAGGTTCAGGGATTTCTAGCACTAAAATCGACCTTAAGTCCACCAAAAAACGAGTTTCAGGCCTCTCCCTATCAAGCTTAAAGGCAAAGAAAGAACATCAGCTCAACAAAAAAGAAGCGGTTATAGATGAAAATAGCCTCCCTAAATCGGATTTTACCGAAGAGGAACTACAAAAACATTGGGCCGATTTTGTAGAAATAATAGATAAGGATGGACGTAAAATATTAGCATCCAATCTACATGCTGATACCCCTAAGCTTAAGAGCGACTTTGTAATTTGGATTGAATTGCCAAATGATACCATGAAAAAAGAAGTGGAGCGGGAAAAGTATGACCTAATGGAATACTTAAAGCTAAAGCTGCACAACCATTTTATCACTCTAGAAATATCGGTAAACGAAACTACCGCCACAAAATTTGCGTTTACCCCAGAAGAAAAATACCTTAAATTGAGAGAGAAAAATCCGGTGATCGACCTACTTCGTAAAGAGTTCGATTTAGATTTCTAAGCCTTTCTAGAGAATCGGATTCGCCAAGAGTAGAAAAACATCACCATCGCATTTATCAAAAGCCCCAAGGACTCCCTGGCATGTTCTATTTTATATATATCCCCGCCATTTAATGAAATCCCCTCATAATGCTCTGGCCAAAAAATATAACTTCCTATCAGATATAGAAAGGAGAGTAGCACCGCAATAGATAGTCGTAATTTATCAAATATAAAAATTAATGAAGCCAGTGCCGAACTTCCATATATTACATACCACAACAAAGAATCCGGATCGTTGTATTGCAATATGCCCGCCCAAATAAATAAAACGGCAAATACGGAAGCAAATATCTTAGCGAAAAGTTTCATATTATGTATCTAAGATATGATTTTCTATCACACCAAAGACATCTGTGGCCAATAAAGAATCCGCAATATCCTTCCCAGCTCTATTGCTGATAAGGATAGGGAGATCATTACTGTCTTCTGGAATTCTTCCATGGGATCCTTTTACCAAGGTGGCATCCAAGGGTATAATATCTAAAACGGTCCTAAAGCCTAATTTCTTTTTTAATAATTTCCACACCACTTTGGGCATCAACAGCTTATCCTTTGGATCTGTCAACATCTCCACAGGATCATACCCTGGCTTTTTATGAATGTCTACCATCCTAGCATAATCAGGTGCTTTCTTATCGTCTAACCAAAAATAATAGGTAAACCAAGAATCCCTATCGGCCACGACAACCAAATCCCCACTGCGTTCGTGATTTAATTGAATACTTTTTATTTCGTCCCCGGACAATACCCGCTCTACCCCCTTCACCTTTTTAAGGAGACTTTTAATGTTGTCAATATTCTCGATATCTTTTACATAAACATGTGCCAACTGGTGGTCGGCCACTGCAAAAGCATCACTGGCACCCGCATCAAGTAGTTCCAGTCCACGCTCTATCCTTATGTTTAAATAGCCTTCTTTTCGCAATACTCTATTAATATGTATTGGATTATTCACATTGGTGATACCGTATTCGGAAAGCAATATTATATTGGCGGACTTACTTTCGAAATGGGTCACCAATTGTTGGACCACCGCATCTATCTCGCGTAAATCCGTGCCTATTTTTGAAAAGTCGATGCCGTGACGCTGCATATTATAATCCAAGTGAGGCAAATACACCAAGCTTAGGGTAGGATTGTGCATAATATCGGTTTTTATAGCCGCATCTGCTATCCACTGACTTGATTTTATGGAGGTTTTTGGGCCCCAAAAATGAAAAAGGGGAAAATCTCCCAATTCCTCCCGAAGGTTGTCCCGTAATTCTGCAGGATATGAATAAAAATCAGGGATTTTTCTACCATCAGCCAAATAATTAGGCCTGGGAGTAGCACTGAAATCGGCCTTAGAATACATATTATACCACCAGAAAAGATTAGCGCAGGTAAAATTTGGATTCTTTTTTTTCAACTTGTCCCATATCTTATCCGCTTGAATAAGGGTATTGGATTGTCGCCAAAATTTTATCTCATGTTCTTCCTTAAAATACCAACCGTTGGCCACTACTCCATGTTCTGCTGGTGTTTTACCTGTTAAATAAGTAGCTTGTGCCGCACAAGTAACTGCAGGTAATTGTGGGGTAATGGCCCCCCAACTCCCTTTATCCAGGAAGGATTTAATAAATGGGGTATGTTCTCCAATTAAACCTCTGGTCAATCCTACAACATTTATAACAACCGTCTTCTTCATCATTTACAACTTATTCTTTAACCATTCTATCTCGCGAACTATAGACTGTGATAGTTCCATTTTCAAATCTTCAGGCAATACATCCCAAGTATAAGTTTCTATTTCCAAATGATCAGAAAATTGATTTTTCTTAAGCAATTCTAACACCTTTAAAATTTGGTCTTGGGTGGAGAATAGCGATTCGTATTGCTCCAAAAATATAGGCACATGAAAATGTGCCCGTAACTCGGTAAAATCTCCCCTTTTATTCAATAGTTCGGGCAGATCCCTATAGGTGATTACCTTATCCCCTAATTTTTGGGTAACCTGATGTAAATAAGTGGGTTCGTCAAACCTTTCCAAGGAACGCCATATCGCTTCATTATCCCCTTCATTATCCCCTTCATTAAAACGTATTTTCAAGGCAGAACTCACTTGAATCTTTCCTACTTTTATTCCTGCATTGATAAATTTATTCAAACTAACTTCAGGTTCTTCATAGGCAAGGGAGAAATGGCACACATCATAACAGATCATAATGTGCCGAAGAATTAATTCCTTGGCCTCTGTGTTAGAACACCCCAATTTATCTATCAAAACTTTGGTTCCGATAGGTATTAAATACCTATCAAAAAACGCCAAAACCTCATTACTATTTTCCAACATCCCATCCGGTTCCGGCTCAATATCCAAATGAAGATGCTTTCCTGTATTATTTTCTATCGCCATCAACTGCAATACCACTGCTATCATGTTGGTTGCCCCGTCAATAAAAGCCTTGTCGGTAGCATCTTCAGAATTATGCCAAAACTTGTAACTGATTGGAGAAGTAGAAATACCTCCCGACAGTCCCTTGGGCAATAAAAAAGCTAGTTGTCTGAATAGTCTTTGGGTATACTCCAACCTTTCCGTTGTGGTCCAATCTGGCGCATGCACCATATCTTTTACCCGTTCATTATGAAAATTTCCATAGGGAAATCCGTTCATAGTAAAGACGTACAAATTATTGTTATCTAACCATTCTTTAAATTCTAGCAATCGCTTTCCCTCCTGCAATTCCATGCTAGCTACATTGGACAAGCGTAAACCAACTCCGAATGGCTGGTCTTTTGAAACCTCTTCCTTAACTTTTGGAAGGTATTCTTTTAGACTTACCAAGGTTTGTTCCCAATTGCCCCCAGGGTGAATATTGGTGCAATAACTAAGATGAAATTTATTATTGATCAGCACTTTTAAATGGATATTTTAGGTTGAAATTTATTGTTTAACCACATTACAGCGCTCTTCATGACACTTCTATCAATAGAATGCACATCGTGTTTTGCGCCTATCTTTGAGATTAGGGTTACGGTAAGCTCACCTCCCAAATGCTCCCTAAATTCTTCTATACCGTTCAACAATTCATCTATCTCACTTTCTTCCGCCAAGGGTATAGTCAAGCTAAAGCCAATACTTATTAGCACGTTCAAAATTCGCTCTAGGGTAGTGTTATCAATCAAGCCAATACGTTGGGCATAGGTAAGGTCCAATGCCATACCGATAGCTACAGCTTCCCCGTGGCGCAATTGGTAATTGGTCATAAACTCCAATTTATGGGCCGCCCAATGCCCAAAATCTAACGGTCTGGAAGATCCACTCTCAAAGGGATCACCGCCTTGTGCAATATGTTCCATATGCATTTCTGCACATCTGAAGATTAGATACTGCATGGCCGGCATATTCCGTTCTTTTAGCTTGATACCATTTTCTTCAATAAAGCTGAAAAAGGATTCATCTTTGATCAGGGCCACTTTAATAGCTTCCGAAATACCCGATATCCAGTCTCGCTGCTCTAAAGTAGTTAAGAAAAAATGGTCGTTTATTATGGCGTATGGCGGAGCAAAAGTGCCTAAGAAATTTTTCTTCCCTAGAATATTGAAACTATTCTTTACACCTACTGCAGAATCGTTCTGAGACAAAACGGTAGTTGGGATACGAATTAATTTTACACCCCTATGGGCAATTGCGGAGGCATATCCTACCATATCTATAACTGCACCACCACCAATGGCCACCACAAAAGAATGCCTACAGATACGGTTATCATTAACCGCTTGTAGAATCTGCTCTATATTGTCATAATCATTTTTACACTGCTCCCCACCTTGAACGATAATTTGTTGGGTGGCATTGATCTCAGCCTTGTATTTCTGGCAATAAGCTGTTATTTGATCGGATAAATCAGGGTGGCAATCCAGCACCCCGCTATCAATGACAAAAAGCACCTTTACATTTCCCTTAGGATTGTAATCCGCAATCAAATCCTTAAACAAAATATTGCTTAGCTCAAAAATATACTCCGTAAAATGAAGCTTATATTCATATGGCACACTGAAGGATTGTGATATTGTTTTGTATTGTTGCATTCGTTATAAAGTTAAGTAACTGCGAACAGTTTGGATAATAAAATAGATATAGGTAATAAAAGTAAGGTAATTGCCCCAACCCACCAATATGAAAAACCTACCGCAAAGACGGCATCTAAAACAATAATTGAAATAACGCCTGCCTTCACCGCCATTTTTATATTATGAGGCGAGTTTTTCTTATATGCCTTGAGCAATGGCCTAAAAATTAACACAGCGAAAAGGAATACAAAGGGTAGGGATACCAAAATGTTTTGATCGGAGTATAAAAGGATAATCGTCATGGTTGTTACCACTATAGCATAGAGTAAGGCAGCCAACAGAATATGCTTTTTATTATCACCGTGTACCTCTCCCCTACTAATCAAGGTGATTGCGGCTATATATACAATTGGGATAATAGCATACTCCCAATGAGTAAGATCGCCCAAGATAGAAATCCCGAGCAACAGGTTTAACCCTCTGCAAAGCCCCATATTTAAGGGGCCAAAAAACGCGTGGTGTTTCCCTAAAGCATCGTACAAAAGAATAGAAAGTCCTAATGAAAGCGCAACGACCCCAGTAGTTAAACCAATCCAAAATGCGGCCAAAAAACCCAAAGCCATTAATGATCCACCAAAAATAGCTGCTGATTTCAAGGACACCAAGCCAGAGGGAATAGGTCTTTCTGGACGTTCCTTTTGATCTAATCGATAATCAAAAACATCGTTAAGGACCACACCAGCGGCATACAAAAACACCGTGGAACAAACTAAGATAACCACTTCTATAAACGCTGACCAATCTAAAGTCTCGCCTAGGTTGGTAGTTAAAAAAAAGCCAGAGATAGCAATACCAGCCAAAATATCGGCAGCTGCTGTTGGTAAATTGGCCGGTCTTGTTAGCTGTAGATATCCTTTTATCACAGGATTCATTATACTATTTTATCGGTATTTACTTTGGGTTGCTGCCCCCTTAAAACGCTGTTATCATTGTATAATTTAGTCTGATTGACTCCTTCTGGACTTAACCAATCAGATTCCTTCATTTTTCCATTTTTTCCAAAAATATCCAATGCATTCTGGTAACAAGTCTTAATTACATCGGCCTTAGCTATCCCTCTTTTAAGCATTAATGAGGCCGTTTTTGGAACTGCCAAGGGATCACTTACACCCCAATCTGCCGAACTATCTACAATAATCCCATTACTACCAAAGTTTCTAACCACCTCTACCATTCTTTCATTACCCATTTTAGTTTTGGGATAAATTGTAAATGCGGCCCAGAATCCCCTATCGAGCACCTCTTTTACCGTTTCTTCATTGTTATGATCTATAACTACCATAGCGGGATCTAAGCCGTGTTCCAAACAAACTTCCATACTTCTAATAGTCCCGGATTTCTTATCCCTATGCGGGGTATGCACCTGTACAGGTAAGTTGAGCTCTTTGGCCAATTCTAGTTGTAACCTAAAGTATTTGTCCTCGGCCGGAGTTTGATCGTCATAACCAATTTCACCAATAGCCACAACATTTTCCTTGTGCACATACAGTGGCAATAATTCGATTACCTGTTCAGCCAAGGCTTCATTATTAGCCTCCTTAGAATTTAAACCGATGGTGCAATAATGCTTAATTCCAAATTGACTGGCCCTAAACGGCTCCCAACCCACCAAACTACTATAATAATCCTGGAAAGAACCCACTTGGGTTCTAGGCTGTCCTAACCAAAAAGATGGCTCTATAATAGCCACAACTCCCGCTTCCGCCATGGCCTCATAATCGTCTGTAGTTCTAGAGGTCATATGTACATGCGGGTCTATAATCATCATTTTCTCTTCCATAACATTATTTACTGCTTTAATAAATTAACAATCGACACCATAGCATGCCCTTGCGCATCATAGGTAGCTCTAGAATAATAAGAATAAATTCTGAAAAATTAGGTTTACCTACAACGCATAAATCTACTGAAATATTAGCATGTCCAAGGAACATTTACCCATTTTTAAACTGGTTTTAACAAAAAAGGTTGTGAGTAGGTATATTTTATCGGTTTAAGGGGCGTTTTATACTCCTTCAAATTTTAAAATGTTCGTCAACATCTCGAAATCCGATCCAAATTTATAATAACATTTTCCTGAGTGCTTTCATTTTTAAATTCCAAATTAACAATAAGTACCCACTATAGATCGTTATTTACATTTTAACCCATCTTGTATGAACTACTAATTAATAGAACAACCTCTGCTAAGCAATTAAATTGCATTATTTATGACCATTAAAATTAACATAATACCCATACCAAAAATGAAGATCAATATATTTATCTTAATGCTCCTTTGCGGAACTATTAGTTTCGCCCAGGAAAAGTTTTCTTTAATCAACTTAAACGACTTCTTGGTACAGGCTGGAAACTGGGAAATTGAAGGGGATGTGGTTGCTGATCCAAACATTGCGGTACACACCCATCAGGATGCAGTGCCGGAAAATTTGAGCAAGAGGCAAAGAAGAAAACTAGAGAAAACATTGGATCATAAAAATCCAATAACTATAACTCCAGGCACTGGAGTTTTGTACAACAACTACAGTTTTACGAAAAAGGATCATTTAATTACCCAATGGGAACATAGGGATTTAAAATTGGAGATGGAGGTCCTAATTCCCAAAGCATCTAATTCTGGCATTTATTTACAGGGCCGGTACGAGTTACAGATTAAGGACAGCTATGGTGTTACCAACCCTACCTCCAGTGATTTTGGGGGCATCCATAGGAATTGAGAAACAGAACCTTCCAAAGTCTTCATGGGGATCACACCTACCTCCAGTCCTTATAAGGCACCTGGAGAATGGCAAAAAATAAAAATACATTTCCTAGCACCCACATTTAACGATGCAGGAGAAAAAATCGCCAATGCCAAGTTTGTTTTAGTCGAATTAAATGGGGAGATAATCCATGAAAATGTAGAAGTTCCCATGCCTACGGGGGGCTCTATCTCCTCACAGGAATCAGCTACAGGCCCCTTAATGATCCAAGGAGACCACGGGCCTATGGCTTTTAAAAACATATCCTATGAATTTTTAGAAAGGGAAAATTAATTTGTAAAACCGGATTTATCAACCTATTCCGCCAAGCTTTCCCAGCCTAATGTCCCGGATGCTATTTCGTTCATAAATTCGGGATGTTTGGCCAATAGGTTTTTGGCCTGTTCGGATTTAGAGGTATAACAGCAAAGAGAAGCTGCCTTTCTCTCCAATATATTCTCGCTATTGAGCAATCTTCCCATATCCAGAAGTAGTCCTTCCTCTATGAACCCGGCAGTAGGTCGCCAAAAGTAGGGATCTATTTCTCTGGATGCAGCCCAACGTTCATGGGCATAATCTGAAATAATTCTTGACAAATCTTTATTGGCTCTTTCGTCTATCGATAAGATACCCGACAGATCCTGTTGCATGAATACTGCCTTTAAATACATCTGATTCCATTGTTGATCATTAAAATACAAGGCCGGATACGGATTATGCATGGTTATGGCATTAAATACCGTTGCAATATTGGTTCTTAAAGCTTCAACTGCCTGATGTTTAAATTCCGAAGGATTGGGTAAAAGCACTAAAAACTTTAAAAACGTTTCCAATTCGCTGGTATCAGCGACTTGGATAATGTTGGCAACTTTGATGGTAAAGTAATTAGCATTTTCCTCCAGCACGCGCACAAGTAGATATATCCTTGCTATTTGCTGAATACTGGCATGTTGTAATTCCAAATACTCTTTAAGTTCATTATTCGGAATTTCTATTGATATGTTTTTGGTCGATTTAATCTTTGAAGGAATTAAACTATAGGTCAAATACAAGTCTTTGGTAGACTCCTCAATAGTGATTTTTTCCAATTTTGACAACAGCCATTCCATTTCAATCTCTTGCGTATTGTTTTCCAATATGGTCAAGAAATGTTCACTAACTTTTTTAAACAACATAGCACATTTTATAATTAATGTTTCCGTTTCAAACGAGCTTCCATAACAGCCTGAAAGGGGGCCCTATACTATAATGTATTAAATTACATACGATCCCAAGATTAAAGATAAAACTATCTATGAATATAATATGGGGGATTACACTATTCTTTCTATTTTTGGTTTAGAATTTAAAGATATGCTAGGTTTAAAATTACCAACGGACCCACGATGGGTGAATATTGTCGAAAAAAATATAGACGAAATATTAACGGACCATGCCTACTGTGAACAAAAAGCAGCCAGCACGGCCATTTCATTAATTGTAGGTTTCCCAGAATACACCGAACTCATCCAAGAAATGATTGCGCTTTCGCGGGAGGAAATGGGACATTTCAAAATGGTACACGACCGCATTCTGGCACGAGGTAATACCCTGGGAAGGGATAGAAAGGACGACTATGTACTTGCATTGATTAAATTTTTCCCAAAAGGAGGTAGCAGAACCACCCAGTTGGTACACAGATTGCTTTATGCGGCATTAATTGAGGCTAGAAGCTGCGAACGATTTCGATTACTATCAGAACAACTGGAAGATAGGGAGCTAGCAGAATTTTATCACAAATTAATGATAAGTGAAGCGGGACATTACACCATGTTCTTGAAATTTGCAAGGCAATATGGCGATCGTAAGGAAGTAGACCAAAAGTGGGAAGAACTACTTACCTATGAAGCCGGTATAATGAAGGATTTGGGGAATAAGGAAACCGTACACGGATAAATTTGTATTCCGACCCCATAGGAACATCAATAATCTGGTATTAACACCAAGAACTCTTACTTTTCGGCGTAGTATAGGGTTTTTATAATTCCATCGGACAGCCCTATTTTTGGAACATGAATTTTTTTGGCTCCAATCCACTTGGCAGAAGAAACAAAAATTTGTGTCGCAGGAATTATTACATCCGCTCTATCTGGATTTAGCCCCAATTCAGAGACCCGTTCCTCAAAAGTTAGACTGGTCAGAAAATGATATTGTGCCTTTAACCAAATATAGGACAGGGGCTCCCCTTCCTTTCTACCAGACATTTTATGTAATTTATTAATGTTTCCTCCAGAACCAATAATGGACAAATTGGGCAATCCCTTAACGTTTTTCTTCAACCAATTCTCCAATTCTTTCCACAAATCCTCATGCACCAAATCATTTAGTAGCCTAACAGTTCCGATCTTAAAGGATTCCGAAAGTATTATTTTGCCTTCGGAGAAAATAGTAAATTCAGTACTTCCACCACCAACATCTACATATAGGTAAGTCTCCTCTTTCCGAATTAAATTCTTCAAGTCTGTGGAGGCTATAATAGAGGCCTCTTTTTCCCCATCTATAATCTGAATCTTAATACCTGTTGCGTCTTCAATACGCTGTATTACTTCTGCACCATTATCTGCTTCACGCATTGCAGAAGTAGCACAGGCCATGTACTTTTCTACCCCATGAACCTCCATCAATAATTGGAACGCCTTTAAGGCATTTATAAGTCGGTCTTCATTTCGCTCAGAAATACGTCCTTTACCAAAAACATCTTCTCCCAACCTAACAGGTAACCTTACCAGCGCACTTTTTCTAAAGAGTGTTTCCTTATCCTTCTCTTCAATAACGTTATGGGTCAGCAAGCGTATTGCATTAGATCCAATATCAATGGCTGCATATTTACGTACTTTCAATTCCCGTAGTTATTAATCGTTTAATTTATTTAGGTAATAATCATATGTGGCAAATTGTGATCTTACCTTGGTGTTATCATTTTTTCTATAGGCATTGTCATGCTTTTCTGAAAAAACGCGTGCCTTAACATTGTCTTGCCAAGAAATTTCAAAGGTATCCAATATCTCTTGCTTAACGTCCATATCGTATATAGGGACCCCAACTTCCACTCGGTAATCCAAGTTTCTAGTCATCCAATCCGCTGAGGAAATATAGACTTTAGGATGGCCATCATTCCCAAATATAAACACCCTTGGATGTTCTAAAAATTTATCGACCACGCTTATGGCTTCAATGTTTTCGCTCATTCCCTTTACCCCAGGTATCAAACAACATATTCCACGGATAACAAGCTGAATTTTCACTCCTGCCCTACTTGCCTCGTACAGTTTATCTACCATTTTATAGGAAGTGAAACTGTTCATTTTTATTTTGATATACGCTTCTTTTCCCACCTTTGCGTTTTGAATTTCCTTATCGATCAGTTTTTTGAAAACATTTTTGGTATAGTGCGGCGATACTATAAGGTGCTTGTATTTATTGATCTTATAAGTAGTTTCAAAAAAATCGAAAACCTTGTTCAACTCCTTCAAAATTCCCTCATGGGCTGTAAATAAGGTGTAATCGGTATAGATCCGAGCCGTAGATTCACTAAAATTCCCGGTACTGACAAATCCATATCGCTTAATATGGCCTTTATCTTCCCGCTCCACCACACAGATTTTACTATGCACTTTTAGTCCGCGAACCCCAAAAATTAATTTTACGCCTTCTGCCTGTAATTGCTCAGCATATTCAATATTGGCCTGTTCGTCAAATCTGGCCTGCAATTCTATTTGTACCGTAACATGTTTTCCATTCTTAACAGCATTGATCAAAGATGCCGCTACTTGGGAGTTATTGGCCAATCTGTAAACGGTAATCTTAATATTCTTTACTTTTGGATCTAGGGCTGCTTCCCTTAGAAATTTAATGATATAGGAAAAGGTTTGGTAAGGGGTATATTGCAAAAAGTCCTTTTCTGCAATCCTTTCAAAAAGGCTTCCTTCCATAGAAATTCCTTTCACTAGCAAGGGAGTGATACGCTTGTACATCAAATCCTTTCTTCCCAAACTAGGAAAACTCATATAATCCCTTCTATTGTGATACCTCCCTCCTGGGATCACGCTATCCGTGTCCTCAATATCCATTTTTTCCTTTAGGAAATTTAGGGTGTCACTACCAATTTGCTTATCGTATACAAACCGGACGGGATCACTGATTTTACGGTGCTCCACACTAGAGGAAATCTTCTCAATAAAGCTTTTACTCAGGTCATTATCCATATCCAATTCGGCATCCCTAGTGATTTTGATCATATGGGCAGAAATGGATTCGTAGTCGAACATATTAAAAATACTACCTAGGCAGTATCTAATAAGATCGTCTAGAATAATGATATAACTTTTTTCGCCTTCTTTAGGCAAAACCACAAAGCGATCTATTCCTTTTGGGATCTCGATTAAAGCATAGCGATTCTTCTTTGCCTGGCTTGTACAACCCGGTTGGTTTTTAAGTATCATTTTAACTGCCAAATAGGCTGCTGTATCCTTTAGCATAGGAAAGCCGATCATATCATTTAAAATGATGGTCATTAGGACGGGACTTACCTTTTCAATAAAATAATTCTTGATAAAACAGGCCTGATGTTCAGTGATTTCAGACTCATTGATCAAAAAAATATCCTTGGTTTCCAATTCCTTTTCTATATCCCCTAATATCTCAAGACTTTGGGTCTGTTGTTTAATGACAATTTCGGTGATTTCTTCTAGGAGATCTTTTGCTCTTTCCCCACCCAAAACACTTTTTCCGGTTTTTCCAGCATCCACGATCCGTTTAACAGTAGCATATCTAACCTTGAAAAACTCATCCAGATTATTTGAAAATATACCTAAAAAACGGAGTCGCTCTATGAGGGGAACATTTATATCAGCACTCTCTTGTAAAACTCTTTCATTAAAACTTAACCAGCTAATTTCACGGTTAATATATTGATTTTTAGTTTTGATCATTCTTTTAATAATTTTGGAAATAGCGTTCGCCCTGTTGTTCCTTTTACAACGGTTTTCCAGTCGTTAGTGTCAAATTTTAATTCCACCAATCCGCTTGTGGGAACGTTGTCAATATACACGTTTCCCAAAGAATTGGCTATGTGGGTAAAGGCCTCGTTATGGCCAAAAAGCAATACAGTATCTTCAGAATTGTCCAAGGATTTGATAAACATATATACCTCATCCCCTGTGAAATCGTACAAGGTATTGGACAGGGTAAATTTTTCTAATGGAAAACTAATTGTCCTTAAAAATATAATGGCCGTATGCATTGCCCTATTAGCAGGACTTGAATAGGCTGCATCTATTCTTATATTGTTCTTTAGAAATCCCTTTGCCACTTTAGCAGCATCAATTATCCCTCTTTCCTTTAGCGGTCTGTCCCTATCCGAAACACTATAGTCCCAAGAAGATTTTCCGTGCCGTACCAAGATTATCGTTTTCATTTTATCAATTTGAAATGTCCGTTAAATTTACTCCATGGAACCCATGGTATTCCTTATACATACCTAAGGTGCCAGTCGCTCCATATTCCAATCGTAATCGGCTTGCATGGTATAGCGTATCCTGTCGTGCAACCGATTTGGTCTACCCTGCCAAAACTCCATAGAAACTGGCTTTACAATAAAGCCGCCCCAATAGCCGGGTCGTTCAATTTCCTTGGCTGCATAGTCTTTTTCCAAATTTTTTAATTTGGATTCCAAATATTCTCTATTGGGAATTACTTCACTTTGGGGAGATACAATGGCTCCCAATTTACTCCCATCAGGCCTTGATTCAAAATATCCATCGGATAAATTTTCGGCAATCTTTTCAGCATTCCCCTTAATTATCACCTGTCTTTCCATGATTGGCCAAAAAAAAGACACACATACCTTAGGATTTGACATTATTGCCCTGCCTTTTTCGCTTTCATAGTTCGTATAGAAAATAAATCCCTCAAAAGTATATTTTTTCAATAACACTACCCTACTTTTTGGATATCCATCCATACCAATGGTAGAAACGGTCATAGCATTAGGCTCATCTACCCCTTCACTGGCCTCCACCTCATAAAACCACTTTTGGAATAGTTCCATGGGATTTTTAGAAATACTGGCTTCTGTAAGCTCGCTTTTTTCGTAGGATTTTCTATAACTGCCTAAATCTTGTTGCATATGGACGAATTCAAATTGGGGAAGAGAAACCTCTAGTACTAAGTTAATTTAAAAAAACACATTGCCCTATATGCCCTTTAAGTTACCTGGTGATTTGTTGCAAATTTGCACAAAACAATCCTAAATACGAAAGCTAAGTTCGGTTATTTTATGGTAGGTTATTTGTTTCATCTGCTTTTCTACTCCAAGTTACAAATCGAAGAAAGCAAGAATTTTAAGTCACAAATAATCTTCAGACCATAATTAAAATCAAAACTCGAACCCTTTGCCATCATCCGCCAATTCTACATTCGGAAAGATTGTTTCGGCCTCCTCCTTAAATAGGTCGATAGATCCGTACCGGGTAGAATAATGTCCTAAAATCAGCTTTCCAACCTTGGCTTTTTTTGCGATGGTAGCTGCCTCTTTAGCCGTTGAATGTTTTGTCTTTGGCGCCAAGGCCCTTTCCGATTCCAAAAATGTGGCTTCGTGGTACAGCACATCTACCTCACTAATCAAAGGGATAATTTGTTCTGTATATTGGGTATCACTACAAAAGGCATAGCTTTGTGGCGGAGGTGGATCAAAACTAAGCAAACGGTTATCAATGTTCTGACCATTGTCCAATACCACATCCTTACCACTCTTAATATTTTGAAAATAACATTTATCCACACCATATTTAGCAACGGCGGCAACATCTAATTTACGTTCCCCTATTTGCTCCTCAAACAAAAAACCATTAGTATAAATCCTATGCTCTAAAGGAATGGTACTAACCCGAACATTATCATCCTGGAAAATAACCTCCGACTCCATGGAGTCCAGTTCGTGAAACAAGAGGGGATAATTGGTCCAAGAATCTCCCAATTTCAGAAATAAGGTGATTGCCTCTTTTATTCCCTTAGGACCATAAACATGAAGTTCTGTTTTACGGCCTAACAACCGAAAGGTAGATATAAGTCCTGGCAGGCCAAAAAAATGGTCTCCGTGCAAGTGGGATATAAAAATATGGCTAATTCTAGAGAATTTAATTTTTTGTTTTCTCAATTGTACCTGGGTACCTTCTCCACAATCGATCAAAAACAAATTGCTTTTTATCTCAAGTACCTGAGAAGTCGGATTGTTCAATGATCTTGGCGTAGCCGCATAACAACCCAAAATGGTTAATTTCATAAACATAAATGATTAAAAATGGAATCTGTTGTTCCACCTGTTTGGTTTAAGGGGATGGATGATTGCCCACAATAATCTAGATCCATTGCAATTACTAACAAGGACACCAGTATAGAATATTTTAATTACATAATGGGATATATAATCGAACCCCAACAGCACTTACAGCAGTAGCCTTCTGCAACCCAATTTCTCTTTTATCTACAAAAATAGTTTTAGCCTTCCCTAGGTATTCTTCCTTTATGATCTTCCATTGAAGTCACCTGGACTAGGAACACTGCTAGAATGGGCCGCCTATTAAATAACCTCACGTCACTTTATGGGTGAAATCTATTTATCCTAGAGCAAACCTCAAGTGTTCTTCTAGGGAGATACCTTCTTTAGGGTTTATTTTTTACAATAAACTACAGTTCCAATTCCCGCTCTATTTCCTCCATTTCTATAATATCTTTAGCTTCTTGAATTGTTGGAACTATGCAGATACGTTCAGGGACCTCATCATAAGCCACTTTATCAGTTACCAAAATAAATGATTTATTTGATTTTTTATGGGTGTCCGCCAAATCCAGAAACTCCAGCACATCGCCAGAAGTAAGTTTTTTGAAGGTAAAGAGGTTTAGAATAATATGATCGTTCTTAATTTTGGGATAGACTTCCTTTAAGTTAGCTATAAATGCAACTAAGGATATATTTTCCTGTAGCACAATAGTTACGTTTCCTTCTTTATCTAAAATCATACGTATATTATTTAATTTTTGAAGCTAATAAATAAATTACTGCCATTCTAATGGCTACCCCATTCTCCACCTGATTTAGGATAATGGATTGTTTGGAATCGGCTACATCACTGGTAATCTCCACACCACGATTAATAGGGCCTGGGTGCATTATCACGATTTCCTTGTCCAAGCTGTTTAAGAGCGCTTTGTTTACCCCATATTGTTGGGTATACTCCCTAGTTGTAGGGAAGTAACTGATATCTAGACGTTCGTTCTGTATGCGCAACATATTGGCAACATCGCACCAATTTAAGGCCTTGCGTAAATTGGATTCGACACCCACTCCAAGGGACTCTATATGCTTGGGAATTAATGTCTTAGGCCCACATACTTTAACATTGGCACCTTGCAATTTTAGGGCGAATATATTGGATAATGCTACTCTAGAATGAAGAATATCACCCACGATCAGTACATTTTTACCACTTACGTCCCCCAGCCGCTCCCTTATGGAAAAGGAGTCTAACAAAGCTTGTGTTGGATGTTCATGGGCGCCATCGCCAGCATTGACGATTGCCGCTTTAACGTGATTGGATAAAAATATTCCAGCCCCAGGATTGGGATGTCGCATCACTACCATATCTACCTTCATGGATAGGATATTATTAACGGTATCGATCAAGGTTTCGCCTTTCTTTACTGAGGATTGTCCAGAAGAGAAATTCACCACATCCGCAGAGAGTCGCTTTTCCGCCAATTCAAAGGAAAGTCTTGTCCTTGTACTGTTCTCAAAAAAGATATTAGCGATGGTAATATCGCGAAGCGAAGGAACCTTTTTTATAGATCGGCTTAAAACTTCCTTAAAATGATCTGCAGTTTCAAAAATGAGCTGAATATCCGTTTCTTTCAGATACTTTATCCCCAACAAGTGATTTACACTCAATTCACTCATGCGCTTATGTCTTTACTAAATATATAACATCTTCCCCGTCATTCTCCTTCCACATTACTTTCACTTTTTCCCCATTTATGGCATCTACTTGGCGACCCCTATAATTTGGCTGAATAGGCAAATGCCTACTAAAGCGTCGGTCGATCAATGTCAGCAATTCAATTTCTTTAGGTCTTCCAAAGGATTGTATGGCCGTTAATGCGGCCCTGATGCTGCGCCCTGTATAGAGTACATCATCTATAAACACCACATTCTTGTCTTCTATAGGGAAGTCTATTTTGGTCTTGTTAGCTTCCAACGGCTTATCGCCACGTCTAAAATCGTCCCTGTAGAAGGTGATATCCAAGAAGCCTAGATCAATTGGTCCCACTCCGTATTCTTCCTTTAAGATCTTGGCTAAGCGGACCGCCAAAAATATCCCTCTTGGCTGTATTCCAATAAGAACCGTATCCTTAAAGTTCAGGTGATTTTCTAACAATTGACAAGCCAAACGATGTAGGATAATATTTATTTCTTTTGAAGAAAGTAATACTTTTTGACTCATAGATAATTTGTCCAATACCATTGAATTACAAAAGTAGGGATTTCTATCTAATATAATGGAATGTTATGAAATTAGTGTTTTGTCAAAAAACGGAATAGTTGTCAATTACCGTAGTATATTTAAAAAATGGGCATAAAAAAAGCCCCGACGATTGCCGGGGCTTTTCTATACTGATAAATAGTTGCTTACTTATTTTTCTTGTCGTTAGCTTCCATTTTATCTTTCAACGCTTGCAAAGCTTCGTTAGCATCACCTAAAGTAGGTTTCGCCTCGTCTACAGATGTTGCAGCTTTCTTAACTGCAGCCTTAACAATACGCTGCTCTTCTTCTCTAAAGATAGCGGTATGACTTGCAACCACTCTTTTGAATTCTTTATTGAACTCAATGATCTTAAATTCAGCTTCCTCACCTTTTACCAATTTCTTGCCATCTTCTTTTTCTAAATGACGAGTAGGTACGAAGGCAACGATATCCTCATTAAACTCAATAGTAGCACCTTTGTCTACTATTTCGGCAATAGCTCCTTTATGAACTGTACCTAGAGCGAACTCGGTTTCGTATTTATCCCAAGGATTATCGGTAGTCTGTTTGTGACCTAAACTTAATTTACGTCCTTCAACATCCAATTCCAAAACTTCCACTTCCAAAGTATCACCAACGGTTACAAACTCTGATGGGTGCTTAATTTTCTTGGTCCAAGAAAGGTCAGAGATATAGATCAATCCGTCTATTCCTTCTTCCAATTCTACAAATACACCAAAGTTGGTGAAGTTACGTACAATTCCTTTGTGCTTAGAAGCAGCAGGATATTTGGTAGTGATATCAGTCCATGGGTCTGGCGTCAATTGCTTGATACCAAGAGACATCTTACGATCTTCCCTATCCAAAGTTAATACTACTGCATCTACTACATCCCCTACTTTTACGAAATCCTGAGCCGAACGCAAATGCGTAGACCAAGACATTTCAGAAACGTGAATCAATCCTTCAACACCTTCAGCAACTTCGATAAATGCACCGTAGTCTGCAATAACAACTACTTTACCTTTAACTTGGTCACCAATTTTAATGTCTTCGCTCAAGGCATCCCATGGATGTTTCTCCAATTGCTTAAGACCTAATTGAATTCTAGACTTGTTCTCATCGAAGTCAAGAATTACAACGTTTAATTTCTGATCAAGTTCAACCACTTCATTTGGATGGTTGATCCTGCTCCAAGAAAGATCGGTAATATGTACCAATCCATCAACACCACCAAGGTCAATAAATACACCGTAAGAAGTAATGTTTTTAACAACACCTTCCAACACTTGTCCTTTTTCTAATTGACTGATGATCTCTTTTTTCTGCTCTTCAATATCAGCCTCGATCAACGCTTTATGCGAAACAACTACGTTTTTAAATTCGTGGTTAATCTTAACCACCTTAAATTCCATAGTTTTGTTTACATACTGATCGTAATCACGAATCGGCTTAACATCTATTTGAGAACCTGGCAAGAATGCCTCAATTCCAAAAACATCTACGATCATACCACCTTTGGTTCTGCATTTTACAAAACCACTAACGATTTCCTCGTTGTCATGAGCAGCATTAACCCTATCCCACGCCATGATTGTCCTGGCTTTTCTATGGGAAAGTACCAATTGTCCACTTTTATCCTCACGGATATCGATCAACACCTCTACTTTATCACCAACCTTTAAATCGGGATTGTAACGGAATTCATTCAGTGATATTACTCCTTCAGATTTGGCATTGATATCAATAATAGCCTCACGTTCGGTAAGGTATACTACTGTTCCTTGTACCACTTCTGCGTCTGCAGTATCCACAAAGTTCTCAGCTACCATTTCTTCGAATTCCTTTAACTTGGATTCGTCAACGCGCTCAATACCTTGTTCATACTTGTCCCAGTCAAAGTTTTCCAAAAATTCTTTCGGATCTTGAGCAGGAGTTTCTACTTTTGTTTCTTGGGTAGCGTCGGTAGTTTCTTCTACCTCTGCCGTTGTTTTGTCTTCAGCCATTTGCTGATTTTTTAATTTGTATTCCCAGTGGAGTCACAAGAGTTAAACAATATCCAGGGAAGCTGTTATATTTATTTTTTGTTTTTCCCTTTTCTCTCTTGATGTCTTGTTGAAAAAGGAGTGCAAAAATACAATAAATTATTGGCTTTAACAACACAAAAACAACTTGGCGCCCAACAACTTAACATTTTAATATGAATTGCGCCATTTCAGACCTAAAAATCTTATATTGTATCTATAAATTTTAACCATTAAAATCAGTTATATGAGTGTAAAATCAAAGTATCAAGAGGTGCTAAGCCTAGGCGAGAAACTAGGGGTTAAGAATGGCGATGTTACTGAAGAAGGCGGAATCCTAAAAATTAAAGGAGAGACAAATACTCAGTACGAAAAAAATCTACTTTGGGACAAAATAAAGGAAATAGGCGGTGAAAATCCTTCAGATATTAAGGCCAATATTACCGTTTCAGATGAAAGTGTTTACCACAGGCATACGGTGAAAAGCGGGGAATCTTTAAGTAAAATCGCCAAAAAATACTATGGAGATCCAATGAAATACAAGAAAATATTTGAAGCCAATACCAACATCCTAAAAAATCCGGATGTAATTCATCCCGATCAGGTTTTGGTCATTCCAAATTAAAAACTGCGATCTTAGAACAACCATAAAGGCGGGAACAATGAATATTGATCCCGCCTTTCCATTTCTTAAGATATAGTAGAAAATTATTTTATAACCTCTTCTATTTTACGAAGGGCAAAATTATGAATACGCTCCAATTGCTCCTTTAATCCCATATCACTATTGTCAAACTCAATAGCGTTATCAGCCTTTTTTAGAGGGGAAAACTCCCTGTGGGAGTCTATATAATCCCTAGATTGAACATTTTTCAAAACCTCGTCATAGGTAACCTCCTCACCTCTATCCAATAATTCCTTATAGCGTCTAAATGCCCTTGTTTCTGGGGAGGCAGTCATAAATATTTTAAATTCGGCATCAGGAAAAACTACCGTCCCAATATCCCTTCCGTCCATTACAATGCCTTTTTCCTTTCCCATTTCTTGTTGCATGGCCACCAATTTTATCCGTACCGCTTCAAGAGTTGCAATTTTACTTACCAGTCTAGATACTGGCAATGCCCTAATCTCCTTCTCCACATTTTCTCCATTCAGGTACATCTCAGAAAACCCTAGAGATTCATTATAGACGAACTTTATCGACAAATTGGGCAGGTCAGCAATTAACTTGTCCATATTCTCTTCCTTTCCGCCAATATATCCCTGTCGCATAGCATAAAGGGTCACCGCCCTATACATGGCTCCCGTGTCTACATATACATATCCAAGTGATTTTGCCAGCTGCTTGGCTATTGTACTTTTTCCAGTTGATGAGTAGCCATCAATAGCTATGGTAATTTTTCCCATGAGATTAAAAATAATAAGATTTAGTCAATTTCACCTTAAGGAAACCGACTATGTTAAAAACACTGATAATTCACAAAGATAAATGGAGCATTTTATACACTATATTAAAAGTGTCCCTCCTTGGTCAAGAGGGACACCTTACTATTGTACACCAAAACATCAATTCAATAAAAATGCTTTAAAAACCTATAGTTCCTTAGCATTCTTCACTTTCTGATCCGTAATGGCGATATCAATGACTTCTTGCATATCGGTCACATAATGGAAATTAAGTCCCTTTAAATATTCTTCTTTTATCTCCAGAATATCCCTTCTGTTATCCTCGCACAAAATAATTTCTTTGATCCTAGCGCGTTTTGCTGCCAGAATTTTTTCTTTTATACCACCTACTGGCAATACCTTGCCCCTTAAAGTTATTTCCCCTGTCATTGCTAGACTCTTCTTTATTTTTTTCTGGGTAAATAAGGAAACCAAGGAGGTCAACATTGTAATTCCCGCACTTGGACCGTCTTTTGGCGTGGCTCCTTCCGGCACATGTATATGCACATTGTACTTGTCGAACACATCTGGATTTATTCCAAATCTATCGCTATTGGACTTTATATACTCCATGGCAATAGTCGCAGATTCTTTCATTACCGTACCTAAGTTTCCGGTAATATTCAGTGTCCCCTTTCCTTTGGAGAGGATAGATTCTATAAAAAGAATATCTCCACCCACACTTGTCCAAGCCAAACCAGTAACTACTCCCGCCACCTCGTTGTTCTCGTACTTATCCCTTTCCATTCTTGCAGGCCCCAATACTCTCTCAACAACTTCATTGCTCACCTTAATGGTATATTCCTCCTCCATGGCAATGGATTTGGCCGCATATCGCACCATTTTTGCAATTTGCTTCTCCAAGGACCTCACTCCCGATTCCCGGGTATAACCCTCTACTATTTTCTCTAGTTGGGCCTTTCCAATTTTAAGATGCTTCACGGTAAGTCCGTGCTCTTTCAGTTGTTTCGGCAATAAATGCCTCCTAGCAATCTCTACTTTTTCCTCAATGGTATAGCCAGTTACATTTATGACTTCCATACGATCCCGGAGAGCGGGTTGAATCTCGGATAAATTATTGGCTGTAGCAATGAACATCACACGGGAAAGGTCGTATCCCATTTCCAAAAAGTTATCGTGGAACTCGTTATTTTGTTCTGGATCCAAAACCTCCAACATGGCAGAAGAAGGATCTCCCTGATGACTATTTGACATTTTGTCTATTTCGTCCAATATAAATACTGGATTGGATTTACCAGCTTTTTTTAAACTTTGTACAATCCTTCCGGGCATGGCTCCAATATAGGTTTTTCTATGTCCACGGATTTCCGCTTCATCCCTTAGTCCACCCAAACTAATACGCACATACTCTCTACCTAAAGCTTCTGCCACAGATTTACCCAAAGATGTTTTTCCCACCCCAGGAGGTCCGTAAAGACAAAGTATAGGCGATTTCATATCGTTCCGCAGTTTGAGGACCGCTAAGTATTCTATGATCCTTCTCTTTACATCTTCCAACCCATAATGGTCCCTGTCCAATATTTTCTGAGCCCTTTTTAAATCGAATTTATCCTTGGAAAATTCGTTCCAAGGAAGGTCAAGAAAAAGGTCTAGATAATTACGCTGGATAGAATATTCCGACACTTGGGGATTCATGCGTTGCAATTTAGAAACCTCCTTTTCAAAATGCTCTGCAACATTTTCGGTCCATTTTTTCTTTTTCGCTCTTGCCCTCATCTCATCAACCTCCTCCTCATAGGAAATTCCTCCGAGTTCCTCCTGTATGGTCTTCATTTGTTGATGAAGATAATACTCTCGCTGTTGTTGATCCATATCACTTCTCACCTTGGACTGAATATCATTTTTCAATTCCAATTTCTGAAGCTCTACGTTCATATATTTTAAGGTAGCCAAGGCCCTTTCCTGTAAATTTCCAATTTCCAGGAGTTCCTGCTTGTCCTTAACGCTTAAATTAAGGTTAGAAGAGACAAAATTAATCAAAAACGAATCGCTCTGTATGTTTTTGATAGCAAAGGAAGCTTCACTAGGGATGTTTGGATTATCCCTAATAATCTGAAGGGAAAGCTCTTTTATAGAATCTATAATGGCTCTAAACTCCTTGTTGTCCTTTTCTGGTCTAATTTCCTCTGTTTCACGTACAGTTGCGGTCATATACGGCTTTTCAGTAAGCACTTCAGCCACCTCAAATCGCTTTTTACCCTGAATAATAACCGTAGTATTACCATCGGGCATTTGCAACACCCTTAATATTCTGGCAACAGTACCCAAAGTATTAATATCCTTAACTCCAGGATTTTCCGTTTCCTCATCCTTTTGGGAAACTACCCCAATTACTTTGGAGCCATTGTTGGCATCCTTAATAAGATTGATAGAAGAGTCCCTCCCGGCAGTAATAGGTATTACCACGCCTGGAAACAAAACTGTATTCCTCAGAGGCAGAATAGGCAAGGTATTAGGTAGCTTTTCATTGTTTATCTCCTCCTCGTCCTCTGCTGTCATTAACGGAATTAATTCTGCTTCTTCATCCATCCCCTGCAATGACATAGTGTCAAATTTTATATTCTTCAAATTACCCATATTTTTATTTCGGTCATTCTGTCACTCAACTTAAAACAGAATTACAATTTATATTAAATGCTATATATCCGCTTAATCCCTACAAAATAAAGGAATATAGAGGATTCTTCAAATCAGATTCACTCTTATTTAGGCAATTCTTGTGCCAACTAGTTAAATCTTTATAAATAACTGTAACATTTGCTAAATTACTTCATCTATTAAGAAAACCGATTCCTTTTTGAGCCAAGAAAAGAAACATATTGATCCATTAATACAGTTGTGTTTAACCGGGGACCGCGCTGCCCAATTGGAAATTTACAATCGCTATTACAAAGGCATGTACAATATTTCCAAGAGAATCGTTAAAGACAGTGCGGTTGCTGAGGATGTAATGCAGGAATCACTTTTAACCGCATTCACAAAATTGGACACTTTTAAGGGAGAGGTAAGTTTTGGGGCATGGTTAAAACGAATAGTAATTAATAACAGTATTCAGCACTATAGAAAGCAAATAAAAAGGCACGAAATAGGGATTAACAATGTATTGTATAAGGTCGAAGATAATGAAGGATATGTCGCAGATGATGGTATAGATGAACTGAAGGCTCAGAAAGTAATCGAAACCATGAAACTGTTAAAGGACAATTACAGAATTTCTTTGACCTTATATTTAATTGAGGGCTATGATTATGAGGAGATCAGCGAAATAATGCAAATAACCTATGCCAATTGCAGGACTATGATCTCTAGGGCCAAAAACAGTCTAAGGCAAAAATTAATTACCGTATTATAATGGACAAAGACAATTTAGAACAACTATTTGTGCAGCTTAAAGGCACTTATGACACGGAGGAACCAGCAGCTGGCCACCGGGATCGATTTATGGCGAAGCTAGAGGCTGCCCCTAAAAAACGACCTAATAAAAGAATTAAAATAGTATGGTGGAAACCCCTATCCATTGCCGCTGCCTTATTACTATTGTTCTCATTGGCTTTCACATTAAAAAACCTTACCCCTACTATGGAACAACAGGTTTCTCAAATTTCACCGGAGATAGCCAACACCCAATACTACTTTGCCAGTCTAATCGAGGAACAGGTAAAGAGCCTACAAAATGAGCGCAGTCCAGAAACAGATAAAATTATTTCGGATACCATGATCCAACTCAGGACCTTGGAAAACGATTATAAAAAAATGGAACAAGACCTCATAAACGGGGGAAACAGCAAATTAATACTACGTGCCATAATCGGAAATTTTCACACGAGGATAGAATTGGTTAATGAGGTATTAAAACAAATAGAAGAAGTTAAAACTTTAAAAGAATACAAAAATGAAAACAATATTACATAAAAATCTTATAGCTTTCTTACTAGCCATTCCAATACTAACCTTCGCTACAGACGGAATACAGGGTGGAAAATATACCAAGGAAAAAACGATTAAAAAAGAGTACGTTGTAAACTATGACGCCCTGCTAAAAGTAAAGAACAGTTATGGCAATTTAAAAATCACTTCTTGGAACGAAAACCGTGTTCTGATTGAAGTCCACATAAAGACCACGGGAGACAATGAGGAAAAGGTTCAGCGTAAATTAGATGATATTTATATAGATTTTGAGGCTACGAACGCTATGGTAGCCGCTACAACCGTATTCAACAAATCCAAAAATAGCTGGGGCTGGAGCTGGGGCAGCAATAACAACGTAAATATGCAGGTAAATTATACTATAAAAATCCCAATAAAGAACAGCGTTAACCTCAGCAATGACTACGGGAGCATTATTTTGGATCGAATAGACGGTCATGCAAAAATCAGTTGCGACTACGGCCGGTTGGATATAGGGGAACTGCATGGCAAAAACAATCAATTGTCCTTTGATTATTCCTCGCGGTCCACAATTGGTTATATAAACAGTGGGAGCATTGATGCCGATTACTCGGGATTCACTATAGAAAAGGCTGGTAATTTAAGTATTGTGGCAGACTACACCAATTCTAAGATAGATAAAATGGGGCATCTCACCTATGCTTGTGATTATGGGAAGTTGGAAGTTGGAAATGTAGACAACGTACAAGGAAATGGCGATTATATTAATGTTGATTTTGGAAGTGTCCACGGAAACCTAGACATAAGGTCTAGTTACGGATCGGTAAAAATAAAGGAAATGGCATCAGATGCTGGAAACCTGCAATTGAGAACAGATTATACTGGTATTAAGATTGGCTATGCCCCTGATTATCATTTTAACTTTGAAATACACACCTCCTATGCAGGAGTAAGTGGAAAGGATAATTTCACGTTAGACATCAGTAAAGAGAAATCCAGCGAGAATTATTACAAGGGCTACTACGGAAGCCAGGTCACTGGAAAATCTGTTACTATTAATAGTGAATACGGAGGGATATCCTTTTACAAGAATTGATTAAACCTCCCTCACCTTATTTACCCTAGTCAAGAGAAGTGCTCCAATGAGAAAGAAAACACCTAAAAACACAATCGCATTCCTCATACTTCCTGTAGCCTGGGCTATATATCCGTACATAAAGGTCCCAATTACGATCCCAATTTTTTCAGCCACATCATAAAAACTAAAAAAGGAAGTTGTATCGGTAGTTTCTGGCAAAAATTTAGAGTAGGTAGAACGGGACAATGCTTGTATTCCTCCCATTACCAATCCCACAAATCCGGCAGTAATATAGAAATCATTAGGGGTGACCACAAAATAAGCATAAATACAAATCACCAACCAAAGGAGATTTATAATAGTCAGCGTCTTTATGTTCCCCAACCATCCGGACAACCTAGCGGTTACCGTAGCACCAACAATGGCCACCAATTGTATCACTAGTATACTTAGGATTAATCCAGTTGTACGTTCACTATCTCCACCCCAAGCTATCTCTTCTTCCCCAAAATAGGTTGCAATCAGTATCACCGTTTGCACCGCCATGCTATACACAAAAAAAGCAGCCAAATAACGCTTCAATCTTATTTGATCCCCCAACTCTTGCCATACCCCTTTAAGTTCCCTAAAACCATTGAGCACTATATTCCGTCTTTCACCTTCCTTCCTATATCCCTTGGGAAGAAAATAGAAGGTGTACTGGGCAAAACCTACCCACCAAATTCCTACTGTCAGGAAGGAATAGCGCATCGCTTTAACCTCTGCAACACCACTTGCATCAGATTCTATTCCAAAAAGATCTGGCTTCATCACCATCGTCAAATTGAAGAGCAACAGGAGAACACTGCCTAAATATCCCAAAGAAAAACCTTTAGCACTAATTTTATCCTGTTGCTCGGGGAATGCCACATCTGGTAAATAGGAGTTATTAAAAGCCAGACTAACCCAAAATCCCACTAATCCAAAGAAATAGCAGGTTAAACTAATATATATATGCTCTAGGGAAAACCAATACAAGCCAATGCAGGACAGGGCTCCCAAGTAGCAGAAGAATTTCATAAAAAGCCTTTTATTGCCTAAATAATCTGCAATACCGGATATAAAGGGAGTCAGGATTGCTATAAACAAAAAAGCAGCGGAGGTCACATAACTAATTAAAGGAGCCCTAGCTATCTCCCCGCCAAAAACAGTTACCTTTTCTACATCTGCCATTCGGAACAATGCCCCATAAAAAATGGGGAAAATTGCCGAGGTAATTACAAGGCTATAGACCGAATTTGCCCAGTCATAAAATGCCCAGGCGTTCAACAATTTCTTACTTCCTTTAGCTGGGTGTTGTTTTACCATTTATAGCATAAAAAAGAGCCGTCCTTTAGAACGGCTCCCATATTATTGTGTGGTCTATACTTCAATTTAATCTTTATTACTGAAAGCTTGTAACCCCAAATTTAGCGGCTTCTTGCTTGGCCAACGGGGCCCATTGAGACAGATTTTCAATTCTGGTTTCATTGGAAGGGTGGGTACTTAAAAATTCTGGTGGCGCTCCTCCTCCACTTTGAGCCTTCATCCTCCTCCAAAGCTCTGCAGCTTCATCGGGATTATAGCCAGCAATGGCCATTATTTGAAGGCCTATCCGGTCGGCTTCGGTCTCATGACTCCTACTAAAAGGAAGCATTATCCCCACCTGCGAACCAACTCCATAGGCTTGATTGAAGATGTCTCTTTTTTCGGGATCTTGAATGGCTACATTCCCCGCTACGGCCCCTAATTGCTGTAAGGTACCTGCACTCATACGTTGGGCACCGTGATCGGCTAGCGCATGGGCTACTTCGTGACCCATCACTACGGCTACACCAGTTTCACCATTACAAATAGGAAGGATTCCGGTATAGAATACAATTTTCCCACCCGGCATACACCAGGCATTGACGGTTTTATCTTCTACCAGATTATATTCCCACTTATAATCTTTGAGATAACCTGGATACCCATTTGCAGAAAGCCAACGCTCTGCAGCAGCGGCAATCCTCTGACCAGTTTTGGTAATCATTCTTGCATCCGCCGTTCCACTAATTACCTTATGCTCTCCCAAAAATTGGTCGTATTGTGCGAAAGCGGTTGGAAAAATCTGACTGTTCCCATAAAAATTCAGGACCTTTTGTCCGGTAAAAGGATTGGTCTTACAAGCCAAAACCCCAATAAAAATCGCTATTATTAATATTATTTTTTTCATCACATAGAGTGTTAATTAACGAAAATTACAAAAAAATTACTATCCAATTAGATGCAATACAGTAAATTCTTTGCTGATATGAATATTATTATTTCCGTTTAGCTTAACGTCCTTTAGCTCAACTATTTCATTATCTACCCTCACTTCCTTTATTTTGAAGGGCAGACCATGGAAATTCATTTTAAAGGTTCCATAGGAGGTGATAAAAGTTCCTTCTTTAAACTGCTGAATGATCAACTCGTTCTCCTTGCCCCTAAAACTAAAGTTCCGAAGACTGAACCTTCCTTTCTTGTAATCATACCCATCTTGAGCATCCTCGTAGACCGTAGAGTTTTCTACTCCTTTCTTATAATATACTTCCAAAAGAAGTTCCTTAATTTCCAATTCCCCTACATATTGCTGTACCGGAAACTTTGGAATAATGGCTCCCTCCTTTACAAAAAGAGGTATTTTATCTATATCGGCTACAATCCATTTCTCCATTCCTCCAGGCACCACCTCATCGGTCCAATAATCATACCAGGTCCCTCTAGGAATGTACATTCTACGACCTTGCGCATTGGGTTCCTGAACTGGACATACTAGGATCTGTTCCCCAAAAATAAACTCATCCGTTCTAAAATGGGTCTGGGGATCCTTTTGATCAAAATAGACCAAAGGTTTTATCATAGGTGTTCCTTCTTTTGAATATCTGTAGAACATAGTGTACAGATAAGGGAGCAATTGATAGCGAAGTTCAATAAATTTACGCACAATATCGGTCACCTCATCATCAAAAGACCAGGGCTCTTGATCGCCGTGATCTCCACTGGAATGCACCCTACAAAATGGATGGAAAACTCCCAATTGGATCCACCTTGCAAATAATTCCCCACTTGGTTGTTCTGCAAAGCCCCCAATATCTGAGCCCACAAAGGAATAACCGCTCATACACATCCTTTGAACTTGAACGTTGGCGATCCATAAATGTTCCCAGGTGGCTACGTTATCCCCTGTCCAAGTCGAGGAATACCGCTGTGTACCTGCATAGGCTGCTCTTGTGATCACAAAAGGTCGCTTAGGGTAAACATACTTCTTTATCCCCTCATAGGTAGCCCTTACCATTTGCATACCATAAACATTATGTGCCTTTCGGTGTGAGCAGGGATGGCCGTCAAAATTATGTCGGGTATCCAAAGGCGCTGTCTTGGTAGGCACTTCCATTACTGCGGGTTCGTTCATATCGTTCCACACGGCATGCACACCTATATCGGTAAACATTTCCTTATAAAGTTCTGCCCACCATTCCCTTACCACAGGATTAGTGAAATCGGGAAAATAACATTCCCCGGGCCATACTTTTCCTTTCATAAAAGCACCATCGGCACGTTTACAGAAATAATCGTTCTCTATGGCTTCCTGATAGACCGAATAATCCTTATCGATCTTTATTCCAGGATCGATCATAACTACGGTCTTAAATCCGTCCTTCTCCAAATCAGAGATCATTTTTTTGGGATTCGGAAAGTGGTTTTTATCCCAAGTAAAACATCTAAATCCGTCCATATAATCTATGTCCAAATAAAGACCATCACAGGGAATCCTTAATTTTCTAAATGTTGCAGCCAGTTCGCGAACATTGCTTTCCGGAAAATAACTCCACTTGGATTGATGGTATCCCATTGCCCACATAGGTGGCAATTCTGGTGTACCGGTAAAATTGGTATAGTCTTTTACTACTTGACCAAATGAAGGACCATAGAAAAAATAGTAGTTCATTTCTCCCCCATCTGCCCAAAAACTGGTTACATTCCTACGTTCATGAGCAAAATCGAACTGCGATTTAAAGGTATTGTCAAAGAAAATTCCATATGCCTGCTCATTGTGTAGTCCAATAAAAAATGGAATGGCTTTATAAAGTGGGTCTTGATCCTTGCCATATGCATATTGATCCGTTACCCAGTTACTTACTCGTTTACCTTTAAGATTACTATGTGTTGCTTTATCTCCCAAGCCGTAAAAGCTCTCTGTATTTTGGGTGATTTTGCTCATTTTCACAGTGTTCCCCCCATATTCATAATTCTCCTCCCAATGAAACCCCAGTTCGTCCTCACAAACAATAAAGCCCGTTAGATCCGAAACCTGTGTCCTTAACGTTTGTTTATCTACTAGTATTGTAAGTTTAGCGGTACGTATTAAGTATTCCGTCGCCGTCTCCTCTACCTCTAGTTGATTATATCCAAGAATAGCATTTTCACTTATGGCATAGGAAAAGTCGGCCTCAAAGATATTTTCAGTGGCATATCTAAATCTAAAAATACTATCACGCAAAATGGTGATTTCTAGAATTACCCCATTTAGGGTAGTGAAATACAATTTATCAGTATCCCTTTTAAAATCAATAATTGAATTGGGATATAGATTTCCTTTATATTCTAGCTCGGTATTGGTAATCATGGATATGTGATTTTGGAGGTGCAAAAAAAGTACATTCCGATCTATTTACGAAATGTTATATTAAAATAGCCCCATAATAGCGCAACATTCAATTTTTATTGAGTAAACACTACCATCCCAAGTGGTGGGATCGTAATTTCCACAGAACTTTCATAACCATGCCATGGGGTCTTTGTCGTTTTTAAAATCCCATTTTCTAATCCAGAACCTCCGTATTCCTTAGCATCGCTGTTAAAAATTTCTTTTAGCGACCCAGTAATTGGAACCCCCATCCTGTATTTATTCTTGGGGTTAGGAGTAAAATTACAGGCAACGTAAAGGTCTTTTTTAGTATCGTTCCCTTTTCTGATATAGGTCAGTACCGAATTTTCATGATCTCCATAATCGATCCATTGAAATCCTTCGGCACTAAATTGTAATTCATACAATGCCGGATAATCGCGATAAAGTAAATTTAGATCCCGCACCAAGTTTTGTATGCCTTTATGGAAATCGTATTGCAACAGATCCCATTCTAGGCCTTTTTGAAAATTCCATTCCGAAGATTGGCCAAATTCACCACCCATAAAAATTAAATTGGCCCCTGGGTGCGTGTACATGTATCCAAATAGCAATCTCAGATTCGCAAAACGTTGCCATTCATCTCCCGGCATTCTATATAAAAGCGATTGTTTCCCATAGACCACCTCATCATGTGAAAATGGGAGCATAAAATTCTCCGTAAAGGCATAGGTGGCACTAAAGGTTAGATCGTTTTGATGAAATTTCCTGTATAAAGGATCTTTTTTAAAGTATTCCAAAGTATCGTGCATCCATCCCATCATCCATTTCATCCCAAAACCTAGTCCGCCCATATTCACAGGCTTGGAGACCATAGAAAAGGAAGTAGACTCCTCGGCAATCATCTGAATGCCCTCAAAGTTGGAATACACGGTTTCATTTAGTTCCCTGATAAAGGATATGGCTTCCAAATTTTCATTATTTCCATAAATATTGGGTTCCCATTCCCCTTCTTCTCTGGAGTAATCCAAGTAAATCATGGAGGCTACAGCATCAACCCTAAGGGCATCCACATGATAATGATCTAACCAATACATGGCATTACTTATCAGAAAGGCCCGTACTTCATTGCGACCGTAATTAAAAATTAAGCTCTTCCAATCTGGATGATATCCCCTTCTACTATCAGGGTGTTCGTAAAGATGTGATCCATCAAAAAATCCTAATCCATGAGGATCTTCAGGAAAGTGGGAGGGTACCCAATCCAAAATCACCCCTATATTATTTTGGTGCAAGGTATCTACCAAAAATTTAAAATCCTCTGCCTTTCCAAATCGAGAGGTAGGCGCAAAATATCCGGTTAATTGATATCCCCAAGAGGGATCATACGGATATTCCATAATCGGCATAAATTCTATATGCGTAAAATTCATCTCCTTCACATACGCTACCAAATCCACTGCCAACTCCCTATAGGTCATAAACTGGTTGTCCGACTTCCTTTTCCAGGACCCCAAATGCACTTCATAGACTGCAAAAGGACTATCCAGGGAATTCTTTTCCTTCCTAGACCCCATCCATTCCTTATCTTTCCAACTGTGGGAGGCATCCCAAACCACAGAAGCGGTTCTTGGAGGGTGCTCACAACTTTTGGCAAAGGGATCGGCCTTTTCGGTTACCACCCCATGGTTATTAGAATGGATCCTGTATTTATATAAAGTACCTTCTCCTAGATCCGGAATAAATCCTTCCCAAATTCCACTGCCATCCCAACGCACATTAAGTTGGTGTTCGGATTCATACCAATCATTAAAATCTCCAACAACGGAAACCGATCTTGCGGATGGAGCCCAAACTGCAAAATAGGTACCTTTAACACCATCTACCTCTATAAGGTGGGAACCCAATTTTTCGTAAAGCTTAAAATGCTTCCCTGATTTAAACAGATCAATATCAAATTCGGAAAATAAACTATGGGATATTACCTTGGTCATTATTGCGTTATTTAGTTCAAATATAAGTAACTTAAGCAAGCACATTCTATAATGGCGCCCACTTATTACAAATTACTAACTTTACAAGTATAAAAATAAAAAGTGGAACGATTCTTGAAACTATTATAAAAATACAACGGCAATCATTTATTTCACTAAATCAAAAATATTATAATTATGAAAAAATTCGGCATCCTTTTAGGAACATTTGTAGCATTATTTTTTATGGCCTGCGAAGGGCCTGCTGGGCCTCCCGGTTTTGACGGTTTTGATGGTGAAGACGGAATTGACGGTTCTATATTTGAGGCGATTGTCTTTGAAGTAGATATCGACTTAACTTTAAATCCTGCATCTAACACTTACTCGTTTAATGAACCTTTCTCCGCCCATAGTATTGAACTCTTCCCTGATGATGCAATATTGGTATACAGATTGGAAGAAGTGGATAATGATCTAGACGTGTGGCGACAACTCCCTCAACCTTTCTTCACCGATCTAGGGGTTCTTTATTACAACTTCGACTTCACCAAAAATGATTATACAATCTATCTTGAACCAGATTTCGATGCTTCAATGGTGGACCAGAGCCTTGTATCAAATCAAATATTTCGAGTATTTGTAGTTCCTGCAAATTTGGGTTTATCATCAAAAATGGACAAATCCAATATCAAGGCAGTAATGAATGCCCTTGGGGTTGCCGAAAAGGATGTACAGCGATTTACAATAAAATAAATAGCATTACTACTTTTTTACTATAGGTCCTTGATTCCATCGAATTCAAGGACCTATAGTTTTAAAAACAAAACACTTACGCCAGAATATTCCACAAATACCGTTTGAAAGGAAGTGCCAATTGCTTCGTCTAAACCATTAAAAATTGTAGTTCCATGAAAAGAATATTATTAGCTTTTTGCCTAATTTTTATTGGATGTAAGGGAACCTCCCAAGAAAAGGAAGCGTCCAAAGCGGAAACAGCCCCAAAACAGGAAAACTTTAAGGTCACCAAGTCCGAAACCGAATGGCGGGAACAACTTACCGATATGGAGTTTTATGTACTGCGAAAGGCAGGTACCGAAAATGCTGGATCTAGTGAATTGTTGCACATCAAGCAAAAAGGAGTCTACGCCTGTGCGGCATGCGGCACCGAACTTTTTAAAAGTGAATATAAATTTGATTCAGGAACCGGATGGCCCAGCTTTGATCGGGAAATTAAGGGAAATGTAGCCTTTAATGTAGACTACAAAATTGGTTTTAAACGTACCGAAGAACACTGCGCTACCTGTGGTGGTCATTTAGGCCACGTCTTTGACGATGGTCCTAATGAAACGACAGGCAAACGACATTGTGTAAACGGCGCCGCCCTTAAATTTATACCTGCCAAATAACTTCTTCTTGCACCCTATTTCAACACCGCCCCTAATTAAAGACTAGGTTTAATTTTGGTGCCTAAAAAAACTATATCAATTTTCCCATTAATTTAAAATGTCATCCGTGGGAATTCGGTATGGTTTTGTAACTTTGGCACTTTAATATATAGTTATCAAAAAATAGATAGGATGAGCAATTTCGATATTATTGTATTAGGTAGTGGCCCTGGTGGTTATGTAACCGCTATTAGAGCTTCCCAATTAGGATTTAAGACTGCCATTATAGAAAAGGAAAACCTAGGCGGTGTATGTTTAAATTGGGGATGTATCCCTACCAAGGCGCTATTGAAATCGGCTCAGGTTTTTGAGTACCTACAGCACGCAAGTGATTATGGACTAAAAGCTGAAGGAGTTGACAAGGATTTTGATGCTGTTGTGAAAAGGAGTCGCAATGTCGCTGACGGCATGAGCAAGGGAGTCCAGTTTTTGATGAAAAAGAACAAAATTGAGGTCATCAACGGTTTCGGCACCCTGAAACCGGGAAAAAAAGTTAGTGTTAAGTCCGCCGATGGAAAAGAGACGGAATATTCCGCCAGCAATATAATCATCGCCACTGGTGCAAGAAGTAGGGAACTTCCCAGTTTGCCACAGGACGGTAAAAAAATAATTGGTTATCGTGAAGCCATGACCTTGGACCACCAGCCCAAAAAAATGTTAGTAGTAGGTAGCGGTGCCATAGGAATAGAATTTGCCTATTTCTACAATGCTATGGGAAGCGATGTTACCGTGGTAGAGTTCCTTCCTAATGTGGTTCCCGTAGAAGATGAGGAAGTGTCCAAGCAATTGGAGCGCAGCCTTAAAAAAGCAGGTATCAAAATCATGACTTCTGCTGAAGTTACTAAAGTGGACACTTCCGGTGATGGTGTAAAAGCGACAGTGAAAACCGCAAAAGGAGAAGAAATATTGGAAGCGGATATCGTTCTTTCCGCTGTTGGAATTAAATCCAATATAGAAAACATTGGCTTGGAAGAAGTAGGGATTGCTATCGATAAGGATAAAATCCTTGTCAACGACTACTACCAGACCAACATCCCAGGCTACTACGCCATTGGAGATATTGTCCCAGGACAGGCTTTGGCACATGTTGCTTCTGCTGAAGGAATTCTTTGTGTGGAGAAATTAGCGGATTTAAATGTAGCGCCTTTGGACTACGGAAATATCCCCGGATGCACCTATTGTTCCCCAGAGATTGCCTCTGTTGGCCTTACAGAAAAACAGGCCATTGAAAAAGGATACGAAATTAAGGTTGGTAAATTTCCTTTCTCCGCTAGTGGAAAAGCTGCCGCCATAGGAGCAAAGGACGGATTTGTAAAAGTAATTTTCGATGCAAAATACGGGGAATGGCTGGGATGTCATATGATCGGTGCCGGGGTAACGGATATGATCGCCGAAGCAGTAGTGGCTAGAAAATTAGAAACCACAGGGCATGAGATCTTAAAATCTGTACACCCCCACCCTACCATGAGTGAAGCCGTTATGGAAGCAGTAGCCGATGCTTACGGAGAAGTTATCCATTTATAAAAATCATCGCGAAGGAATAGTTTTCTTAAGCATATTGGACCTGTCAACTTATTTATAAGCTGACAGGTCTATTTATAAAACACCATCAATAAGACCTTAAAGGTTTAAAAAAATACTACTTATGTTAAAAGCTTTTCGTATTACTGCAATTCTTGAAGGAGTTTCCTATCTGATGCTATTTGGCCTGGGAATGCCATTAAAATATTTGGCACAAATGCCAGAACCCAATATTTATATTGGTTATGCCCATGGATTCCTCTTTATCGCCTATGTAGCTTTGGCTGCACTATTGACTTTAGAACGCAAATGGGGCTTCAAAATGTTCACCATTCTTTTCATCGCCTCCTTACTTCCTTTTGGTACTTTCTACATAGATAAGAAATACTTAAAGCCAATGATGGCTGTGGGGTAGCATTGAGTACAGCGTAGTGAGAAGTGTGAGGTGTGTACATTGAGATTTTTAGTTAATACAAACTGTACGTCACTAATATAGGTTAACCACTTTAAAGTGGAAAACTATGAAAGCAATTGGCAATAATTATTTTGGCGTTCCCCTATCGGGTCGCTCTTTCCACTATATCTTTTTTGACTGTTTCCCTCCACCGTAATCTTTGCTTATTTCGGGCGTTATTCACCATTCCTGCAAGGTTTACAAAACCAAAAAAGGATGCCGCTGTAAGAGCTAACGCAGTGGGATAGTAATTAGTTTTAGATTTGAGTCCTTCACTCGGCAGGGTCAAGGATCCTTATTTTGTCAAAAGTACAGAAAAGTGAGTAGTGAGATTTTTAGTTAGTACAAGCCTCCACCTTAGACCTGTGCTGAACGGAGTCGATGTAAAAGAAGGTGGACCGAGACCTGATACCTGAAAGTACTCATTGTTATCGTGAAGGCAGACCACAGAATAATTGCAACATTACAGAAAAAAGGCCTCTTCCGTCATTTGCTCCCCAAAAAGGGGAATAAAAGCCAATATGTGAACATTATATTCAATTAACACAAGGGTACATTTTCACATAGACACACTTCCAACTCCAGGTTACTTCTCCAAAAAGCTCCTTATGGCCAAATCGTAACTTTTTAGGCCAAAACCCAGGACTACACCCTTAGCTACTGGCGAAATATAAGATACATGCCTAAATTTTTCGCGTGCGAAAGTATTGCTGATGTGCACCTCAACGACTGGAGTGTTAATTCCCTTAATTGCATCCCCAATACCTATTGAAGTGTGTGTATAAGCCCCTGCATTGAGAACAATACCTTCATAGTCCTCAAAACCACAATCGTGCAACTTGGAAATAATATCGCCCTCCGAATTGGATTGAAAATACTCCAGCTGAACTTCCTGAAATTTAAACTGTAAATCGGCAAAATAATCCTCAAAAGTTGTTTTGCCATAAACCTCTGGCTCCCTTTTTCCCAAAAGGTTAAGATTGGGACCGTTTATTATTATAATCTTCATGGGATAAATGTAGTAAAATGTAAACCATAAAAAAAGAGGACTAAAAAGTATTCTTTAGTCCTCTTGATTAAAAGTTAGATTTTATTAAAGAGTAAACAAGACACCTAGATTAATTGTGGACCATGATCCTCCATCCAAGCTAATTCCAGTATAAGAAACATTTAGTTCCATATCCGATCCAACCCTGTACCCCACCAAAGGTCGGTAGTAGAATCCACCGTCATTTCCGTCGTTGATACCAATAGCATATCCAAGGTCGGCACCAAGAGAAAAGTCTTCTCCAGCTGCAATGCGTCCTGATGCAGCTACTGGTAGGAATTGAATATCATCAAACTTAATACCAGCAATTTCCTTGCTTATCGCGTTGGTAAACCCAGAGGCTATACCAGCAACAAAAGTATCGGAAACTTCCCAATGATAAACGACATCTAAACCAATACTAAAGCTAGAAAGATCTGCTGCATCACCTACCGGTAATCCAATATTTGCTCCTGCCTTAAAACCTTCTTGGGCGTGTACATTAAATCCAAACAATGCCAAAACGATAACCACAAAAATTCTTTTCATAAATAGAGATTTAAATTAAGTTAGAATACTAAAATAGACCAATACTATTCAAATCCAAAATAAAATCACGCAATAGATAAGCTCATTATTATAATTATATCTAAAACAAATGGCGTGATAAGCTCAAAGAGATTAAAAATCCGTTTTATCTTTAGCCTATGAATTGGGAACATGCATTAAAAGACTACCAGCACTACTTAAATATAGAACGGGGATTGTCCAAGAACTCTATTAAAAGTTATGTTTTGGATTTGGAAAAACTTGTACATTTTTTGAACTCTAAGAACCTAACCGACAGCCCCATAGCGATATCAAAGGGCACCGTACAGCGATTTATCTATGAACTGGCGCAGCAGGTAAATCCCAGGTCACAGGCCCGTACCATCTCGGGGCTAAAAAGTTTCTTCAACTACTTGATCTTTGAGGACTACAGGCAAGACAATCCCATGGAACTTATAGAATCACCAAAAGTGGGCCGAAAATTACCGGATACCCTTTCAGAAACGGAAATTAACAACTTAATTGGGGCCATAGACCTTTCTAAACCGGAGGGGGAGCGCAATAGGGCTATCCTGGAAACCCTTTATGGCTGTGGATTACGGGTTTCGGAACTATTGGACCTAACGTTATCCGATCTTTATTTTGAGGAAGATTTTATAAAAGTAACTGGAAAAGGAGACAAACAGCGCTTTGTTCCCATTAGTAAAATCAATAAAAAATACATCGATATTTACCGAAAGGAAATACGGGTTCACATGCCTATCCAAAAGGGTTCGGAAGACATTTTATTTTTAAATAGACGGGGGAGGAAGTTAACTCGCGCCATGATATTCACTATAATTAAACAACTGGCAGAAAAGATATCGTTAAAAAAAACCATTAGTCCACACACCTTTAGACATTCCTTTGCCACGCATTTGTTGCAGAATGGGGCCGATTTAAGGGCCATACAACAGATGTTGGGGCACGAAAGTATAACTACCACGGAAGTGTACATGCACATAGACAGGGTGCATTTAGGAGAGGTAATGCAGAAATACCACCCCCGTAAAATAGATCCAGAAGAACAGAGTCCCCAATAACCTCTTTAAGATTCCTTAATTTTTAAAGGCATCATAATTCCTTTTAAATGGCCGGATAATCAATCGCGCTTCCCTATCAAAGCGTATATAATTATATACCCAGTTTACAAATACCACGATTCTATTTCTAAATCCGATTAGAAAGAACAGGTGTACGTACATCCACACAAACCAGGCGAAAACACCTTGAAATTTAAATTTCTTCAGATCAACTACTGCCTTGTTCCGCCCAATAGTAGCCATACTTCCTTTGTCTTTATAAACAAACGGATTTAAAGGTTTGTTTTCCAACAAACGCACCAAGTTTTCACCAAGATTTTCTCCTTGTTGAATGGCAGGTTGTGCCATCATAGGGTGTCCATTTGGCAAGTCTTTCAACTGCATGCTGGCAATATCGCCTATGGCGAAAATATTATCATACCCTTTAACCTGATTGTATTGGTTCACTATTATCCTATTCCCTCCTGCAAGCAACTCTTTGGCATCTAGCCCTTTCATTTTAACCCCTTTAACCCCTGCCGCCCAGACCAGGGTAGCCGCTTCAAAGATTTCTTCTGTATTGGTAGTTACCGTTTTCCCATCATAGCCAGTAACCCTCATATTTTTCCAAATATGGACGCCAAGCTCTTCCAAAAATTCCTCTGCCTTTTCCGATGCCTCTTCGCTCATCTCCTTTAAAACTCGACTGTTAGATTGTATGAGGTTAATTTGAACCCTCCTCGTATCTAAATCGGGATAATCCTTGGGTAAAATTCCTTTCTTTATCTCTGCTAAGGCTCCAGCCAGTTCCACCCCCGTAGGGCCAGCACCTACAATCATAAAGTTCATTAGGGCATTCCTTTCGTGGTAATTATCGGTCAGTAATGCTTGCTCAAAATTCTCCAATATTAAACTTCTCAGGTTAAGGGATTGAGGAATGGATTTCATCGCCATACTATTGACTGCAATTTCTTTATTGCCATAGTAATTGGTTTTAGAACCAGCAGCGATCACCAAATAATCATATTCGAGAATTCCAATGTTGGTATTAATGATATTTTCCGAAGTCAAAATTTCAGTGACCTTAGCAAGTCTAAAAATAAAATTAGGGAAGTCCTTCAAGACCTTTCTTATGGGATAGGCAATGGAATCTGGCTCCAAACCTCCCGTTGAAACCTGATATAACAAAGGTTGAAAAGTATGGTAGTTATGCTTGTCTATTAACACCACCTGCACCTCTTTTTTACTTAATTTTTTGGCTAGTGCAATTCCAGCGAATCCACCACCAACAATAATAATTCTGGGAAAACTTGACTTTGGAATATTCATATTATCAAATATGCGAAAAATAAAACTTTCATGAAATACCTTGGAATAAGAACTTTGGATTTAACTATATTTAGAACAAACTTAAGACACAAAAACTAATAGTCATATGCAAAAACAAGGTTTCGCCCTAATCCTTTTACTCCTTTCCTTTCTTAGTTTGGAGGCGCAAGTATATAAGAATGATGTCATTAAACAGTTAGATAAAAAGAGCGACTCCTATGGAGGTATCGCACAAGAAATCTGGAATCTCGCCGAAATGGGATATTTGGAAGAAAAGAGTTCAGCATTACTTCAAAAAACGCTATCGGACGAGGGATTTACCATACAACAAGGCGTTGCGGGAATTCCCACTGCTTTTATTGCGGAATATGGTTCCGGAAAACCAATTATTGCAGTACTTGGGGAGTATGATGCCTTACCGGGACTTTCCCAACAAGCAATACCAGAAAAAAAATTGGCGAATAAGGAGGCAGGACATGCCTGTGGACACCATTTATTTGGCACTGCCTCAGCCGCAGCAGCCATAGAGGCCAAGAACTGGCTGGAGAAGAACAAGAGCAAGGGCACCATTCGTTTTTATGGATGTCCAGCTGAGGAAGGCGGGTCTGGAAAGGTCTATATGGTACGCGAAGGCCTATTTAATGATGTAGATATTGCCTTGCATTGGCATCCCAGCGCACAAAATTCGGCAAGCGCCGGAGCTGCCTTGGCCAACAAATCGGCAAAATTCCGCTTTTACGGGATCTCTTCCCATGCTGCGGCGGCACCCGAGAAAGGAAGATCGGCCCTAGATGGTGTAGAAGCCATGAACTATATGGTAAATATGATGCGGGAGCATGTACCAGAGCAAGCTAGGATCCATTATGTGATTACAGAAGGCGGTAAGGCCCCTAATGTAGTTCCGGATTATGCAGAAGTATACTACTATGCACGTCATACTAAAAGAGATGTAGTTATCGATATTTTTGAACGAATCCGTAAAGCTGCAGAAGGAGCTGCCCTAGGTACGGGAACAACAATGGATTTTGAAATGATAGGGGGCACTCACGAACTACTCCCGAATTTAACCCTACAAAAATTGATGTATGATAATTTAACTCAGGTAGGCGGATTTAACTATGACACAGCGGAAAGTATTTTTGCTGATAAAATTTCCAAAACATTAGGGAACAACACCACCAACTTGGCAACCGTAAAAAATATTAAACCCTACAAAACTGAAGCAGTAGCATTTGGTTCCACAGATGTTGGTGATGTTAGTTTTACAGTCCCTACTGTGGGAATGAGAGCAGCAACATGGGTACCCGGAACTTCCGCACACAGTTGGCAGGCAGTAGCAGCCGGAGGAACCAGTATAGGTAACAAAGGGATGATGGTGGCAGCAAAAACCCTAGCACTGACGGCAATTGACCTGTTTAAAAATAAAGATCTTATTGAGAAGGCCAAATTAGAATTTCTAGAAAAAAGAGGTCCTAATTTTAAATATACTCCCCTCTTGGGAGACCGGTCCCCGGCACTGGACTATAGAAAATAGGAGCCCATAAAAAATCGGATTCGAAAATATAGAAAATTACTAATTTTTGTAGCTATTTGTTGTAACAAAACCCCATTTTGTACTACTAATAGTCAACGAACCAATAGCGCGAAGTGACCAAAGACCTGGAGCATCAATTTGTAACAGAATTACAACACAATCAGAATATTGTGCACAAAGTATGCACTTTGTACACGAATGATCGGGATTCCCATAACGATTTGTTTCAAGAAATAACGATTCAATTATGGAAAGCCTATCCAAAGTTTAGGGGAGACTCCAAGTTTAGCACTTGGATGTACAGGGTGGCGCTAAACACTGCGATCACCCTGTATAGAAAATCAAAAAAAAGTATTCCTACTCAGGACTATGAATCGGTCATTTTTAAAATTAGTGCGGACGAATACGACCCAAGAGAAGAGCAGCAGCTAAAATTACTGTACAATGCGGTAAAAGAACTGGGAGATATAGATAAAGCTCTGGTATTCCTTTATTTGGAGGATAAAAACTATACCGAAATTGCGGAAACATTAGGTATTTCCGAAGTAAATGCACGTGTGAAAATGAATAGAATAAAAAATAAATTGCGAACAATTTTAAATCCCTAATTGCAATGGATGAACTAGAACTATTAAAAAGGGATTGGAAGAAAAGAGAAGATCAGATGCCCAAACTGGGCTTCGATGAAATTTATAAAATGATTTGGAAAAGGTCTTCCTCCATCGTGAAATGGATCTTTCTCATTAGTATTTTAGAATTCTTGCTTCCCCACTTATTATACCTCTTGCCCTCTATGTCTAAAAATTTGGCTGTCTGGAGGGATTTGGGGCTGGGTAATTTTTTATTGATCTCCACTATTATTCAATATTCTGTAGTGCTCTTCTTTATTTTTCAGTTTTACAAGAGATATAAAGAAATCTCCTCCATGGACAATGCTAGACAACTATTATCCAACATTTTAAAAACAAGAAAGACTGTTAAATATTATGTCCTATTTTGTTTATCCTTAATCTTTATTTCCTTTTTAGTGATGGCTGCAGGTATTTATCTAAACGATGACCCTATATCCGCTATGGGTTATAAGTATAATCTAGATAACGTAGATCCAGCAAAATTAAAGACCACTATGATGGCCACTGTGCTAATATTAGGGGTCATAGTTACCACCGTTATGGGATGTATTTATTTTCTGCTCTATGGAATTCTGTTGAAAAAACTAAACAAGAACTATAAGGAACTAAAAGAAATGGAGTTTTAGACTCTAAATTTCCGCTGTTTGTTTTCTTCTTCAAGGGCCATTAAATCCTTCTTGGAAATCACCTTTAAGAATGAAGGATGTTGCTCAATGGCGTATTCCAATTTTTCTATGATGGAGTCGAATGATTCATTGTCATAATCAATATCCAAAGGTTCCTTAATCACCATAGACTGTAGAATTCCCTTCTTTTTTATACGAAGTCCTTTCTTGTCAAACGATCTTCTAAACCCGTCAATAACCACAGGAACAACAATTGGCCTGTATTTTTTTATGATATGGGAAGTCCCTTTTCTCAATGGCTTCCATGGGGTGGTAGTCCCTTGTGGAAAGGTTATTACCCAACCATCGTTTAAGGCTTTTCCAATATTGGAAATATCGCTCATCTTAACTTGCCGGTTTACCTCTTGTCCTTCTGATTTCCAGGTACGTTCCACACTGACTGAGCCGGCATAGGCCATCACCTTGGTCAATAGGTTCTTTTTCATGGTCTCCGCGGCCGCCACATAATACATATTAAGTTTAGGCTGCCAGATATACCCCAAATTTTTTATGGAATCTTCCCTGCCACTTAAACTGGCATTAAATACGTGGAACATGGCCACAACATCCGCAAAATAGGTCTGGTGGTTACTTACAAAAAGCACATTTTGATCCGGCAAATTCCTGAGTATTTCGGAACCTTCAATTTCTAGGGTATTAAAACCCCGATACCGTTTGTGCGTTATTACCGCCAAGATACGGATAAGCCATTTTTTAATGAACAAAATATGTCCAAAAGGATTTTTCTTAAACAAGCCCATAGTTTCTGTTTAACGTTCAAAATTACAAAATTAGTGTCTTATAACACTTGTTTAAATAGCTCCTTAATTTCATTGAGCATCATAGCTGTAGCCCCCCATACTGTGTAACCATTTAATTTAAAGGCAGGTACCTCCACGTTTTCTGCATAAGAAGTAGTTAATTTTTGATAAATTATTTTCTTATCATCCATAAAATCCGACAAAGACACTTCTACTAATGCGGCTACCTCCTTTGCCTGAGCTACAAATGGGCGCTCTTTTTGGTACAACCCCAAATAAGGGGTTACCTCAAAATTGCTAGGGGGTATAAATATATTGGTCAAGGGTCGTAACACCTTAATCCGGTCTGGGACCGCACCCACCTCTTCGTAGGTTTCCCTTAATGCAGTCGCCAGCAAATTAGAATCCACTTTTTCAATTTTCCCTCCTGGAAGGCCAATCTGATTACTGTGAACACCCTTGTACGTATTCCTTAAAATTAACAAGAGGTTGGTGTTATAGCTCATATCAGGATAAAACAAGGCCATAACGGCAGCTTTCCTAGGATTTTTAGTTGCCAATTTATTTGCGGACAATTCTTGGATCCTGAACAAAGGGGCCATTTTAAAATGGGATTCACTTCCCGGAAGTTCAAGATTTTCTATTTTTGATATTCTATTCGAGAAATCGTCAAAATTCACAAATTCATTTTTTTGTAATTTACGGCCAATTTGACTAAAATAGGGTATTCCCATTTGATAACCTATCAAAAATAATTTGAAGTATATGACATTTAAAACGCTTTCCAATTTTTCTTTATCCCTCCTAGTACTGGTTGGGAGCTGTAAGGACCAACCCTCCGATAAAAATAAGCACGTCCCAAAGGCCGAAATCAAATTGGATACCTTGGATTCCCTCAAGCCCACCTTAAAAGAGAAAGAAGAGGAAGCGCCTTTTGTACTTACCGAGGACAATGCGATCGAATTTTTCTTTAATTACAGTAAGAAGTTAACGGAAGATACTGTAAAGTTGACTACTAATTTTGGGGAGATAACTATTCAATTGTATGACAACGTACCCTATCACAAGGCCAACTTTATATACCTGACCAAGAAAGGCTATTTCAACAACACCTATTTTCATAGGGTGGTAAAAAACTTTATTATCCAAGGGGGAAATGCCGATAATTTAGAAACTGCGGAAAAACGAGGTGAGATCGGCAAGTACCTTTTACCACCAGATACCAGAAAAGGTCATAAGCACCATAGAGGCACTATTTCTATGCCCAGCAGTGAAATAGATAACCCACATATGTTGGCTTCTCCCTTCGAGTTTTTTATAGTGGTCACCAAACCGGGATCCTATCACCTAGATGGCAATTATACCCCTTTTGGAAAGGTTATTAATGGGATGGATGTTGTGGATGAAATTAACCACCAACCAGTGGATAATGGAGATTGGCCTTCCCAGAATATTAGGATCCTAAAAGCAGAAGTGATTAAATAATAAACATCATTATATACTTTTAAAATTCCCCTTGTAATTTCCTCAATTAGGTTTACCGGATTTCTCTGTGTTATTCTGAAGCATTGAAACTGCGGTAAATGTTGGGTAGCGATATTTTATATTTTACTGCCCATAAGCGAATCCCAATTACAATAAGAATAGTTGCAATATCGGCATACAATTCGTTGATCGGTAGTTCTCGTATCAAGAAAAAGCTTACCCCTCCCATGATGCATGCGGTTGCATAAATTTCCTTCCTAAATATCACTGGGATCTCATTACAAAGAATATCGCGAATAACCCCACCAAAACTAGCTGTAATAGTTCCTAATGCTATGCACATAACTGGAGACAACCCTACACTAAGCCCCTTGGCGATACCTAAAAGTGTATAAAATCCTATTCCAATACTATCGAATAAAAATAATGAGGTACGCACATATTTTTTCTTACTTCTCAGCAGGATGGAAAGAATAACGGTACCCGTAATAATATTCAGGTAGGTATGATCTTGCAACCATAATACTGGAGTGCTGCCAATTAACAGATCCCTTAAAGTACCCCCACCTACAGCAGTTACAAAAGCGATAATAAAAACCCCGAAAAGATCTAGTTTTTTATCCATAGCCACCATTACTCCGGAGATCACGAAAGCAATTGTGCCCATTACGTCAAAAATAAAATGCATCATAACTAGCTATTTTGGGTGTAAAAATTATAATCCTTTAAAACGGTATCCAAGTATTGTGTGTCGTAAAGTGCGGAATTGCTACTGAGTAGCTTTTCTACTTTAACGCGAAGTACCTTCATGGTCTTATAGTCTCCGCTCCTTGCCGCAATATGATACGTTTCCTTAATAAGCCTAATATCCCTATCGGTCAATAAGGTCACGTTTAAAAATGTGGGGATATAGGTTTCCTCAACTTCCTCTAAAATGGTGTGGGATATCTTTACATTATTTTTTGTGCTAATCACAACAGTACCTGCTGCAACATCGCCCAATCTTTGTTTTTTGTGGGTAAACAAGATAGCTAATATCCCTACCGACCCAAAAAACAACCAAATATCCACAAATCGCAGTATCCATCGCACCAATAAATTAGACCAGTGAACCGGGGTACCATCTACCCGTACCACCCGGATCTTCAAAAGCATTTTACCCACAGTACGCCCATTGAACAAACTGTGCATTAACAAACTATAAAACATAGCTGGCAAGAAAATTAGACTCACCAAGCCAATTTGGGTCCAACTATCATCAAACACATAGCCAATGGTAGTGCCAATAACCTGCACCAACATCGCATAGAGGTATAATAGGAAGGCATCTATTAAAAATGCCATTATCCTTTCTCCAATTCCTACAATTTTATAATCAAGATTAACATTTTGCGTTGTATTGATTTGAAGGTTGGACATATTAGTACTATTTTTAATTTTATAACAACAATACCACTATGCGTGAAGCTGCTTTTGTGAAGCAAAATAAAGAAAAATGGATAGCATTTGAAAAGGCAATCAGTTTTAATGCTCAAATTAGTCCAGATCAACTTGCCGACGGCTATATACAGCTTACCAATGACCTTGCCTATGCACAGACCTATTACGCTGACAGCAAGACGTTACTGTATTTAAACTCCCTTGCATCGCAAGCGCATCAAAAAATTTACAAAAATAAAAAAGAACACCGAAATAGGATCATAGATTTCTGGAAAACGGAATTCCCCACATTTTTTAAACAATACCACCCCACACTGGGCATTGCTTTTATCATATTTATATTGGCCGCAGCAATTGGCAGTATCTCTACTATACATGACGATTCCTTTGTACGATTGATCCTTGGAGATGCTTATGTAAATGAAACCCTCAACAATATTGCCAAGGGAGATCCTACCGCCATTTATAAGGGTGGTAGTGAAATTGGTTCGTTTTTGGGAATTACCATTAACAATATAAAAGTAGCTTTTTTAGCCTTTGCCTTTGGGGTTTTTACCAGTATTGGCACCGTTTATATTTTATTCAGCAATGGTGTTATGCTAGGGGCATTTATCACTTTTTTCCATACCCAACAGGTCTTTTTTGAGGCCAACAAACAAATATGGTTGCACGGTACCATAGAAATATCGGTAATTGTGGTTGCGGGTTGCGCCGGACTCATTATGGGCAATAGTATTCTATTTCCCAAAACATTTTCTAGACGGGTATCTTTTATGAAAGGTGCCAAAGACGGACTAAAAGTTGTGGTCAGCACCATTCCATTCTTTATCTTAGCAGGATTTATAGAGGGGTTTATAACCCGTTACTCCAATATGTCGTCTTGGCTGGCATTTATGATTATCGGCGCATCACTACTACTAATTATCCATTATTATATTATTTACCCAATCTTACTAAACCGTAAACATGAGCGAGAAGGAAAAAAACTTTATTGAACTTAAGATAGATCGGGATTTTGGCGATATCATCTCGTTGTATTTTGATTTTTTTAAAACAAACATTCGAAAATTTACCAATATCTTCTTAAGTTATAACGGCATATTTCTTATAGGCCTATTGATCGTAAGCTATTTGATGGTATCTGGGGTTTTAGCACTTATAAGCAATGAGCAAAATTTGTTGGATAGCAATTTAGCAGCCACGGATCAGAAATATATTTCCTATTTTATTTTTGGTGGAATCCTGTTCTTTCTAATCTTTGTTACAGTGGCCATACTCAACTATAGTCTTAGTACCGCCTATATGATCCAATACGAGGAAAAAGAAGGTCAGCACTTTGAGAAAATTGAGGTATGGGACACAGTAAAAGGTAATCTGAGTAAAATTATTGTATTTATGTTGATCATGATGTTGGCCTTTTTCGGGTTTATGATCCTCGCGGTTATTTTGGCTTTTATTCCACTGGTTGGAATGATTGCCCAATATGTGATCCAATACTTTTTTATGGCTTGGGTAGGAGTTTCTTTTTTTGTGATGCTTAAGGAAAATCAGAGATTTATGGAAGCCCTTACTGAAGGCTGGAATTTGGTCTATAATAACTTTTGGAGGGCAGTAGGGGTGAATTTTATCCTTGGATTTCTAATCGGACTATTGTTTTTGATAGTCCTTATGATCCCAGGTATCCTACTGGGGATCTACACTTTTCACGTGGTGCAGAACAACGTAGATCTAACAGCTACCATTGTCCCTACAATAGTGTATACACTAGGCACCAGTATGCTACTAATACTTATGGTATATTCGCAATGTCTGTCCCAGTTTGTAAATGGCATTCTATACTATTCCTTACACGAAAAGACCTATAACCTACATACCAGAAATAAAATAGATCAAATAGGAAGCCCTGACCTTTGATAAAAATTAAACGTACTCTTTGCGCTTTATTTCTTTTTTCCCTAGGATACTCACAAGGGAACAGGGATACCCTTGCCCTGAACGAAGACCACAACACGCCAATATCCATTAGGGAATTTACTACTGATTTAAATGACAAGTACAACGGAAGTGACTTTAACTACAAAATTGGTGATGGGGAATCCCAAAATCTATTATCCCGTTCTTTCATTTGGTTGACAGATTGGTTAAAAACAATGCTTGGGATAGACCTGCCTCCAGGAACCGCACAAATATTAGAAATCATCGTCTATATCCTAATGGGCTTATTGGCCATCTATCTCTTAGTACGGTTTTTAACAGGGGAACGCGCTTCTGCAATTTTCAATAAAAAGGCAATCTCCTTTGGCAACCTAGATTTATCCGAAGAACATATAGAAAATATAGATCTGGACTCCTTATTGGCAAATGCGCTATCCCAGAATAATTATAGGTCGGCAATTCGCTACCAATATCTAAAAGCGTTAAAAACCCTATCCGTACAACAAGTCATTGTTTGGAAGTACGAAAAAACAAATCAGGATTACGAAAACGAAATTAGCACCCCCTCCATTAAATCAGTATTTAAAGAGGTTTCGTATTTATACGATCATGTATGGTATGGGGAAAAAGAGATCGATGAATTAAAATATAGGGCTGCTCAACTTAAATTCGACCTTATAAACAACCATAGCAGCAATGGATAAACGATCTAAAGTAATTATAGGGGTATTTATTTCAGTGCTGTTAGGCATTATTGTAACAGAAATAGTGCGTCCCAAACCTGTTAATTGGAAACCCTCCTACACCTCAGAAGATAAGATTCCGTTTGGATGTTTCGTGCTTTATGAGGAACTGCCTCAATTATTTCCGGCCCAAGAGCTTATTCCCGTAAATGAAAGTTTGTACAACACACTTTCTATAGCAGATTCCACCATAAACTCTAATTATCTTTTAATCAACAATAATTTGGAATTAGATAAGCAGGAAGCCAACCAGCTTCTTTCTTATGTGCACGCTGGCAACGATGCTTTTATTGCCGCCAGCAGTTTTGGCGACTATCTTTCGGATACCTTAAATTTAAAGGTCGAGTCTTTATATACCATAGGTGAGGATACCACTTACCTTAAGCTTACAAATCCTAGTTTTCAAGAAATGGATTACGCGATGACCCGCGGTCTGTACAATAGTCATTTCACCTCTGTAGACACCTTAAAAACAACAGTTTTAGGACATATCACCTTCCTTGAAAAAGTGGGGATTATGGAAGTCTTCACCACAAAAAAGTTGAAGCGTCCCAATTTTATCAGGCTTCAATTTGGGAAAGGTTATTTTTATCTCAATACTACCCCACAAGCCTTCACCAATTATTATATGCTTGGCGGTAATATGGATTATGTTGGAAATTCGCTTTCCTATTTAAAAAATGTGGCTGTTTATTGGGACAATTATAAAAAGTCAGGACGGGTAGTCATAGATTCCCCCATGCGATTTGTACTTAACCAACCCCCTTTAAAATGGGCCTATTATTTGGGGATCAGCGGAATTTTGATATTCGTATTGTTTAAAATAAAACGGGAGCAACGAATCATTCCAGTGGCACAACCCCTTGAAAATTCTTCTATTGATTTTGCTAGAACGGTAGCAGGACTCTATTTTGAACATAAGGACTACAGCGATCTAATTGCAAAAAAAACGAACTACTTTTTAGAATATTTAAGGAGTAATTTCCATATAAATACACAAGAAATAAATCAAAAAACAGTAAGCGATTTATCCGCAAAGTCGGGAAAATCAATGTCCGAAACCAAGGCTATACTAGACATACTGATCCACTTACAAAACAAAAATCAACATACCGAGCAGGATCTTATCAACCTGAGTAAAAAAATAGATCAATTTAAAAAATAAGCATGGAAGAAATAACACAAGATGGGGACAACAATCCTTTGGAGTTTAAAAATAGAATCGACCTAAGTGAATTACAGACCTCCGTGGCACAGATCAAGTCCGAACTAGGGAAAGTCATTATTGGGCAACAGGAAATGATACAACTTTTAATAATATCTATCTTGGCAAACGGACATTCCCTGATTGAAGGTGTTCCCGGTGTGGCAAAAACGGTTACGGCAAAGCTCTTGGCAAAGACAATGAACGTAGGTTTTAGTAGAATTCAGTTTACGCCAGATCTCATGCCAAGTGATATCCTTGGAACCTCCATCTTTAATGTAAAAACTGCGGAATTTGAGTTTAAGAAAGGTCCTATATTTTCCAATATTATTTTGATCGATGAAATAAATAGGGCCCCAGCGAAAACCCAGGCCGCCTTATTTGAGGCAATGGCCGAACGACAAATCACCATGGACGGAACAGAATACAAAATGCAAGCCCCATTTTTAGTTTTTGCCACCCAAAACCCCATAGAGCAAGAGGGCACCTATAGATTACCGGAGGCACAGTTGGACCGATTCCTTTTTAAAATAAAGGTCAATTATCCTTCCTTGGAAGAAGAGATCCAGATTCTGGAAAACAAGCACCAGCAAAAAAATAAGGCCGTAGAAGATCTAATAAAACCCATACTTACTGCTAAACAAATTGCCGCACATCAGGATACGATCAAGGAAATTATTATTGAACAAAATTTGATGAAATATATAGCTGGCATCGTAAACAGTACACGGGTAAATGCCAATCTCTATCTTGGTGCTTCCCCTAGGGCATCTATCGCCATTATGGATGCCTCCAAAGCAATGGCTGCTATAAACGGGCGCGACTTTGTAACTCCAGATGATATAAAAAAGGTGGCGGTCGCCATTTTAGGGCACCGGATCATATTGACGCCAGAACGAGAAATGGAAGGACTTACCCCAGAAAAGGTGGTAACGCAAATTATTGAAACCATGGAAGTTCCAAGGTAAAAAAGCATCAGTAAATAATATTTCATTAACAGATATCGATTTGAAAAGCATTTTTAGCAACACCTATTTAGAAAAGCGGTTTTTTATCGTTTTAAGCGGAATTGTAATAGGATTTCTGTTATCCTATATATTTCCAAATCTTATGGGTGCGATTAAACTGCTATTTTTTATTTTTGTTTTGGCTTTTGTGGTCGACTTTCTACTCTTATTTGCTTCCAAAGGGATGCTAGTGGGTCAACGTAACGTTCCTGAAAAATTATCTAACGGGGATGACAATGAAATTGAGATCAGCATATCAAATTCCTATCTATTCACTGTCAGCATCAAAATTTTGGATGAGATTCCCCACCAATTCCAGAAACGGGATTTCAATATTATTGCTTCCCTTGCCAAGGGGGATGAAAAACGATTCACCTATCACCTACGCCCAACGGAACGTGGCGTTTATGTTTTTGGGAATTTAAATGTTTTTGCCAAGTCTCCTCTTAGTTTGGTTGCTAAAAAATACACCTTTTGCAACCAACAGGAAGTTTCCGTTTATCCCTCTTTTTTACAACTTCGGAAATACAATCTAATGGCCTTTACCAATCGACTGTTCGAATATGGCCTAAAGAAAATACGGAGAATAGGCCATACTATGGAGTTTGAGCAGATAAAAGACTACGTACAAGGGGATGACATCCGCAATATTAATTGGAAAGCAACCGCCAAAAGGGGGCAATTGATGGTCAACCAGTTTCAGGACGAAAGGTCCCAACCCATTTATTCCATTATAGACAAGGGACGGGTTATGAAAATGCCCTTTGACGGCCTCAGTTTGTTAGATTATGCAGTAAATTCTAGCTTGGTGATTTCAAATATCGCCTTAAAAAAACAAGATAAGGCAGGAATGTTTTCCTTCAGCAATAAGATAGAAAATAGGGTGGTGGCAGAAAAGCGAAGTTCGCAAATGAACCTTATTCTAGAAACCCTATACAACATAAAAACCAATTTTGTAGAAAGCGATTTCAGTTTGCTGTACGCCGATATCAAAAGAAATATCAACCATAGGAGTTTGCTGTTGCTGTATACTAATTTTGAAACCATGGATGCCTTGGATAGGCAACTCCCCTACTTACAAGCCATTGCAAAACATCACTTGTTAGTGGTTATTTTCTTTGAGAATACCGAGCTTAATCGCTTTGTAACAGAAAAGGCACAGACTACTCACCAAATTTTTGAAAAGACTATTGCCGAGAAATTTGTATATGAAAAAAAGCTCATTGTTAACGAGCTTCGAAAACACGGAATACAGACCATCCTTACCAAACCAGAGGACCTGACCATTAATACCATAAATAAGTATTTGGAAATAAAAGCACGGGGATTGCTATAGTTCCCCAAAAGCTGATCAACCTCAGAAATGGCAAAGGATGACCGTTATTCCTGAGTCATATTCCCGTGTTAATTGATAATTTTCAGTATTTTAAACACTAAAAACAACCCGACTACACCTTTAATTTATAAGCCTCCTATTTTACTGCATGAATTATTTATTTGAGTGAAAACATCTTCGCCTCACAGTGCTGTCTTTCAATATTTTAAAACATTTTTCTTGTTGATAAAATCAAAATAAACTATCTTTAAAGTAACGTGATACCAGGTTTTTATCGGTTTTCACACTGGAACCTACCCCTCGACAACAAGTATTAGCCCCCTTACTTCGAATTTCAAAAAAGTTAAAATAGCCCCTTAACTTGCCTTTGTACGGATATTAATTAAAAATGACTGGTTGTTTAACTCAGTCCATATTTAGCAATTCGCGTATTACTAATAAGGCCATTTTAGAGTGCCTCTTTCCCCTATTAAAGATTTTGATCGATAGTGCTAAGCAACAAAGAATAGTAGTGTTATATAAAACTCAAAATTTTGACACAGACAAATGATTTTAGATGGAACACAATGGTTTAAAGCCTCTTATACAACAGGATTTGAGCTGTTTACATCTACATTATGCAATTCTGGTTCATTAATCGCAAAAACGCAATCCGATGAAAACAAAATCTGTCCAAGTATTATTTACGCTCGTACTACTAATGGTTCTTTTCCATTTAATTTCCACCCCCGAAAAAAGTATTGACAGCGATGAACTGATCGCTAAGCCTCAACAAGCCTCCTTAAATTTCATGAAATGTACGGTTGCCAAATTTATGTTGAGCAATGTGGATACCACCCAACAAATATCACCCTTGTTTGAAAATCTAGGTAATCACCACTTTAAAATAAGCACCAAAAATGATACGTCACAAACCTTTTTTGATCAGGGATTAAAACTTGCTTACGCCTTTAACCATGCAGAGGCGCACCGGTCATTTATGGAAGCTAGCAGACTTGATCCCAAATCGGCCATCACTTACTGGGGTCAGGCCTATGTACTAGGCCCTAACATAAATGATCATTTTCCGGATGATGAGCGCAAAACAAAATCGTACGAAGCACTATTGAAAGCCAAAAATCTAGCTGCTGATGCTTCTCCCAAAGAACAGGCGCTAATAGAAGCATTGACCCATAGATACAGTAATGATTTATCTGCCGATATCGCAGAACTCAACATAGCCTATATGAATGCTATGGCAGCGGTGGCGGGGAAATTCCCGGAGGATGCAGATGTACAGACTATGTATGCTGAAGCAATCATGAATACCACACCATGGAATTATTGGGACAGTGAAGGAAATCCTGCTACCAACACCCTAAAGGGAAAAGCAGCCTTAGAACGTGCTATGCAACTCAATCCGGACCATCCTGGCGCACACCATTATTATATCCATATGGTGGAACTTCCCCACCCAGATCTAGCTGTTCCTAGTGCGGACAAATTGGGATCCTTAATGCCCGCTGCTGGACATATTGTACACATGCCATCTCATATTTATATTCGCGTTGGCAGGTATAAGGATGCGGTAGATGTCAACAAGGCTGCTATATTAGCAGATGAAGATTATATTTCACAGTGTTATTCACAAGGAATGTACCCCTTGGGTTACTATCCACATAACCTTCACTTTTTATGGTCGGCCGCCAGCCTGCTAGGAGATAGCGATACTGCAATTGACGCGGCCAAAAAAACGGCGGAAAAAGTACCCATTGGGGAATTGGAAAATTTGCCCTTTTTACAGGATTTTGCTTCATCCCCACTTTTGGCCTATACGCGATTTGGGAAATGGAACGAAATCTTGACCACCCCATATCCGGGAGATCAATACCTACATCTTAAACTGATTTGGCATTATTCAAGGGGAATTGCGTTTATCAGAAAAAACAATTTAAAAGAATCGAGGGAAGAGCTCGATGCACTGAATAAGATGCAAAATAATCCCGCACTCGAAAGTATAGTTGCCAACAGCTCCAATCCCTCCTCTATTATCGCCAAAGTAGCCTACGAAGTTGTGGCTGGTGAACTTGCCGCTGCGGAAGGGAATCTTACAAAAGCTCAGGAACACCTGAATAAAGCTGTCAGTTTTGAGGAAAAAATAGTTTATAGCGAACCGGCAGCTTGGCATATCCCCGTAAGGCAAAGCTTGGGTGCGGTCCTATTAAAAGCAGAAAAATATGAGGAAGCTGAAATGCGTTTTAAAGAAGATCTGGAAGTACTCCGTCAAAATGGATGGTCCCTAATGGGGCTGTATCATAGTTTAAAGGCACAGAACAAAATAGAAGAAGCTAATGAGATAAAAAAAGAATTTGATGCAGCATGGCAGTATGCGGACATAGCAATTAACAATTCCGTTCTTTAATTATGACTATTACAATGAAAGGTTAGTACATACCGTATTAAATAAAAAGCATGGGATATAGAGGGAACATAGGTATTTTAATGATTATACTTTTTATTGCTATAGTCATTTTTATAAATCGATTTATTAACATTGAACATAATGACCTACCGATATATAATCCCATTGACTTTAATCCTGAATTGGTGGACTTCAGTAAGCAGGGGCAACATACTGATCATACCGTGGCCTATTTTAGCCTAATCAACCAGAATGGGGATACTGTTACCAATTTGGACTATCGAGATAAAATTTATGTTGCAGATTTCTTCTTTACCCGTTGTCCCAGTATCTGTCCGATTATGACCAACAATATGAACAAATTACAAGGTCTCTTTATGAACGATAAGGAGATAAAATTACTATCACTTTCGGTAACACCAGAAATGGACAGTGTACCTATTTTACAGGAATATGCTAGTAAAAATGGGGCGGTCCAATCCAAATGGAATATTACCACAGGTGACAAAAAACATATTTATGAGTTGGCAAGAAAGAGTTTTTTTGCTGCTGTTGATGAGGGAGATGGCGGATTTCAAGATTTTATTCATACCCCCAACTTTGTACTTGTAGACAAACGAAAACAGATAAGGGGGATCTATAATGGCACCCTTGATGAAGAGATAAAGAGATTGATACGGGATATTAAAACTTTAAAAGCAGAATAATTAGACCGTTTCAGATGCTGTCTCCTAATACTATTACCAAAGCTATCCACAACCTAACAAGGACAATATCAATATAAAATTAGGGTGAAGTGGTCAAAAAAGTCAAAAATAATTGGCTAAGGCCTCCCTGTGTTTAAAACTATAACCTCCACATCAACCTGCCCGTCCAGAAGGCGGCTGTGGAGAGAATTGAAATAGGTTCCCTAATTACTCACCATTTAAGAACAATAAATCATCCATATTCTTTATACTATGGCCTAGGGTTTGGGTTCATCTTAATTTTGCTATACGCTATTCTGAGGAGGGGCATAAGCTTTCCAAAAAAGATAATAAACCCCTAGATTATATAGTCAAGAGTAGTCTATACCTTCGTAATATTAAGCGTCCATATAAGTTTTCTGTTCCCTATTTTTTATTAACTTTAAAACTTAATGCGAAACCATGGTCAAGGATTACATCAAAATATTTTCCGGCAATCTTATCATTGCAGGGAGGATTAAAGAAGAATTAAGGCTGATCGGAATAATGCCAGTAGTAAGGGATGAATCGGAATCGGGGCGTTTAGCCGGATTTGCTTCTCCAATGCAGGGAGTTCAAGAAATTTATGTCCAACCTACTGAAGTCGATAAAGCTAAACCCATTGTAGACCAGTTACTAGCAAGCTTTAATGCTGAATTATAACTATGGGCGAAGAACTTACTTCCACTGCACCTGAATTCTGGCTGAGAGGTCCTATTAAAGGCATTTCACCCCTATTGCAGCCTGCGGCCCATGCATTGTCCCAGTCCAGATTGGAATTAACCCTATACACGGACCATTTTCCTGACAAGCTTCTCTGGGAGAGGCCATCGGGCTGTGCTTCGGTAGGCTTTCATATGCAGCATATTACTGGGGTATTGGATAGGATCATGACCTATGCCCAGGACAGCTCGTTATCCGAAGAACAATTTCAATATTTAAAGCAAGAAGGGCAACGCAATCCAAATATTTCAGTTTCCGACTTGGTAGGTAACTTTAACCGAAAGGTAGATGAAGCACTTTTATTGTTTAAGCAATTACCGGAGTCCGAATTGACCAAAGCCCGAGCAGTGGGTCGTAAAAAATTGCCCTCTACGGTACTTGGTCTCTTGTTTCATGCTGCAGAACACAGTCAGCGCCACATAGGCCAGATGCTTGTTACCATTCGGGTATTGCAGTAATTATTCACCGAAATAATTACTACTTTCTAAAACTTAGCTACCTCTTTTTGTGCCTCTTTAAACTCTTCCATCATATCTTGGACAATGGTAGCCGCGGGTCTAATATCGTGAATGATGGCAGCAACCTGACCAATTTCTAGTTCACCTTCCTCCAAATCCCCTTCAAACATGCCGCGTTTTGCCCTAGCGCGTCCCAACAGAGTCTTAAGATCCGCTACACTTGCTCCCTTGGCGTAAGCTTCCTGCACATCTTGAAAGAATTTATTTTTAAGCATTCGCACTGGTGCAAGTTCTTTTAAGGTTAATTGTGTAGCACCCTCTCCTGCCTCCACTACCTTTTGCTTGAATGCGGCATGGGAAGAAGCCTCATTACTCGCTACAAATCTACTTCCTACCTGCACTCCATCCGCACCTAAAACCATGGCTGCCAACATGGCCTTTCCTGTGGCAATTCCACCAGCAGCTATTAACGGAATGTTTATTATTTCCTTAACAGCGGGTATCAGCGTCAATGTGGTAGTTTCATCCCTACCATTATGACCGCCAGCTTCAAATCCCTCTGCTACTATAGCATCTACCCCTGCAGCCTCTGCTTTTTGGGCAAATTTAACGCTACTCACCACATGTACTACGGTAATGCCCTTTTCCTTTAAATAGGAGGTCCAGGTTTTTGGATTTCCAGCAGAAGTAAAGACAATTTCCACCCCTAACTCCACAATGATAGCCATGTGTTTATCGATATCGGGATACAACATAGGTACGTTTACCCCAAAAGGTTTGTCCGTAGCTTGTTTGCATTTTAGGATATGTTCCCTGAGCACTTCTGGGTACATAGATCCAGCACCTATGATTCCCAATCCCCCTGCATTAGAAACCGCCGAGGCCAAACGCCAACCGCTGGCCCAGATCATGCCTGCCTGAATTATGGGATAGGAAATATTAAATAGAGTTGTGATTCTGTTTTGCATTGATTATCCAACTTTTGGGTTTACCACATCAGCTATATAGGTCCGTAAAGTTCGGATAACATCTAGATACTCTGTGTATATATAAAAGTAGCCAATACGACCAATTTATGGAATCGGGAATTGGGGTGTTATGATATTACCCCCGAACCTACTAATTCTTCTCCGATATACCAAGCCACAAATTGCCCTTCAGTAATTGCAGATTGTTTATCCTCGAAATCCACGTATAGACCAGCATCAACCCTATATAAAGTAGCTTTTTGCAACGGTTGGCGATAGCGTATCCTCGCCATAACCTGCATGGTTTCATCCACAGCAAGTGCCAAATCTGTACGCACCCAATGCAGTTCGTCCAGAGTTACAAATAAGGTTCGTCTATACAATCCAGGGTGACTCTTTCCTTGCCCAGTATAAATTACGTTTTCCACAACATCGGTTTCCAATACAAACAAGGGCTCTTTTGTACCACCTACATCAAGACCCTTTCGTTGTCCTTTTGTAAAATAATGCGCCCCTTGATGCTCCCCTACTACCTTACCATCAGCAATCTGATAGCTAGGTTTTTCGGCATAAAATGATAATTCCTCTAATTTGGAATTAAAATTTGGGGTTTTATTATTAAGTTGTGGCAATGCGGAGGGCACCTCTACGATTACTCCCTTTTTTGGTCTTAATTTTTGTTGTAGAAATTCTGGCAATCGCACTTTTCCAATAAAACAGAGTCCTTGGGAATCTTTTTTATCAGCGGTAATCAATTCATTTTCGGCTGCAATACGTCTTACTTCAGGCTTAAGCAATTCCCCAATTGGAAAAAGAGTTTTTGCAAGCTGTTCCTGTGAAAGTTGACATAAAAAGTAGGATTGATCCTTATTTGCATCGGCCCCTGCCAATAACTGATAGGTTTCGGAGCCGTCCTTATTAATTATGGTTCCCTTTCTACAATAATGACCCGTAGCAACATAGTCTGCCCCTAGTTGCAAGGCAATTTTCATAAATACATCAAATTTTATTTCCCTATTGCACAGGACGTCCGGATTTGGGGTCCTTCCCAGTTCATATTCACGGAACATATAATCTACAATACGCTCCTGATACTGTGCACTTAGGTCGACAGTTTGAAAAGGGATTCCTAATTTTTCTGCCACGATAAGTGCATCATTACTATCCTCTAACCAAGGGCATTCCTTGGAAATAGTAACCGAATCATCGTGCCAGTTTTTCATGAAAAGACCTATCACCTCATATCCCTGCTCTTTTAAGAGATATGCGGTTACGCTGGAATCTACTCCACCTGAAAGTCCTACAACTACCTTTTTCATTACCTAGAATTAATATGCAAAAGTACAAAATTGCAAATTGGATGCCACATTATATAATTTTAAAGATTTCCCGAAAATTTGGCTAAACATCAAAAGCACCTTGGTTAGCATACAAAAAGAATCCGTTTACAACTTTTAGTTTGTAAAACTGTAAAGATTCCCAATCTTTGAAGTCCTAAATCTTACCAAACCAAACCAAAAAAGCTCTCAGAAACCAATATTACATCGGTTAATGAGAGCTTTTGCTTTTTAAGAGTATGGGGAGTTTATTTCTTCCCTAACTTTTTTTGTTCTTCGGCCTGTTCCATCATTTCTCTCATCTTTTTCTGGAACTTATTTTCCTTTTTAGGCTTCTTTTTGTTCTCCTGAATTTGAGCGTGAATCTTATCCTCATCTAAAATAAACTTCTTGATGGCCAACATTATTAGAATGGTAATAAGGTTGGATACAAAATAGTACAAACTTAATCCACTAGCATAGTTGTTAAAAAAGAACAACATCATTAAAGGCGATAGATATAAGATAAATTTCATATTAGGCATTCCCGGTTGGGTTGGCATATTTTGTCCAGTAGTCATCATCATATAAAAGAAGATGGCAACGGAAGCCAAAATTGGGAACAAACTTACGTGATCACCATAGAACGGAATGGTGAACGGTAATTGCGCAATAGCATCATAAGACGAAAGGTCATCTGCCCATAGGAACGACTTTTGCCTCATGGCAAACGAAGTTGGGAAGAACATAAAAAGGGCGTAAAAAATTGGCATCTGTAATAGCGCCGGTACACAACCGCTCATAGGACTTACCCCAGCTTTGTTATAAAGCTTCATAGTTTCCTGTTGCTTCTTCATGGCGTTATCCTTGTACTTCTCACCTAACTCTGTAATTTCAGGCTTTAATACCTTCATCTTAGCCTGTGATAAATAAGACTTATAGGTCACAGGCGACATCGCCAAGCGCACTAAAATAGTCATGACCACAATAGCGATTCCATAGGGGAAAAATCCGCTTAAAAAGGTATATATTGGTGTAAACATATAACGGTTGATCCATCCAAAGATCCCCCATCCGAAGGGAATTGAATCTTCAAGACCCAATTCTTTATATTGCGCCAACACTTTAACATCTGTTGGTCCGTAATACCAATTTAAATTATAAGAAAGCTCCCCACCTTCCAATTTTAAGGGTACTTCTGCAGCAAATTCCTTGGTAAAGCCTTGAGTGCGACTTTCCTCTTCCACCAAATTGATAGAACTTAAATTAGCAGTCTCAAAATGATCTGAATTGGTTAATATGGAACTGAAAAAATGTTGTCTGTAGGATAACCATTTCACATCTTTTTCTAACTCCTCGTCAGAACTTCCTTCAGACAGCTTACTTATTTTACCATCTTCATAGTTATAGGTAAGTCTAGTATATCTATTTTCATATTGGACACTTTTGGAATGCCTTATACCCTTTAATTTCCAATCCAAATTAATAGGGTTACTATTGTTTATAACCCCATTTAATCCCTGTGAACGCAAAGTAAATCCAACCAAATACTCATCTGGTTTCATTTCATACCTATATTCTAGATACTTATCCTCTGCAACCTTGGCTTTCATAGATAGCACCTGAGTGTCACCAGAGGTAGTAAGAGAAGGCTCAAAAAACAAGTCTTTGGTGTGTAGTACTCTATTGTCTGAGGTAGAAAAAGTTAATCCAAAACTGGCATTATTATCCTTTACCAGATAAACTGGGATAGAATCATAGGTAACGTATTTCTTCATGGTAGCCTCTACAATCTGGCCACCTTTATTACTGATTTCCAAATAAACCAAATCATTCTCCAAAACAGTGGTCCCTTCTTTAGGGGCCGTATATCCAAAAGCACCAATGGCATTTTTGTAAATGGCTACTGCGATAGAATCATTGGCATCTATTGGTTTTGGTGCTGCAACAGCAGATTGACTTGCTTCTGGTTGAGCCTCTTTGGTAATCTCTAGTTGCTCTTGCTGGGCTTTTTTCGCTTCCAACTCCTCAGGGGTCGGTTGGTTTTGCCAAAACATAAAAACAAGAATACCAAAAATCAGCACAAAGCCAATAATGGTGTTAATATCCAATTTCTTTTCTTCCATCTAACGTATTATTATTTTACTTGATCTTTTGACTATTCCAGAAACCATTTCCATCCTTTAAATCGAAATTATTCCGTTTGCAAATATATGCCCAATTGCACATAATATATCAAAGTGGCTTCTGCTTATTTGCTCTGGTGTTTTAGTGCCGCTTTTATAAATGCAACAAATAACGGGTGCGGATTGGCTACCGTGCTTTTGTATTCTGGATGGTACTGTACCCCTACAAACCATGGATGCGACGGAAGCTCAATAATTTCGACCAAACCAGTTTTTTTGTTTATTCCCGAAGCTATAAGTCCAGCTGCTTCCAACTCTTCTTTGTATTTGTTGTTAAACTCGTATCTATGTCTATGACGTTCGGAAATGACCTCTGCACCATTGTAAATTTTTTGCGCCAAACTTCCTTTGGTCAACTCACAATCCCAAGAGCCTAAACGCATAGTCCCTCCTTTATTTACAATATTTTTTTGTTCTTCCATGATACTAATTACCGGGTCTGGCGTAGTTTCATCCATCTCAGTAGAATTCGCATTCTCCAAATTCAGTACATTTCTAGAATATTCTATAACAGCCATTTGCATTCCAAGGCAAATTCCCAAAAACGGAATATTATTGACCCGTGCAAATTGAACAGCTCTGATCTTACCTTCTATACCCCGTTCCCCAAAACCTGGTGCAACCAAGATACCATCCAAGCCTTCCAATTTCTTCTCTAAGGCTTTTCCCTTAAGATGTTCGGAGTGAATGGATTTAACCGTTACCTTAACATGATTTACAGAACCTGCATGTATAAACGACTCCAAAATGGATTTATAGGAGTCCTGTAATTCCACATATTTACCAATTAAACCAACAGTAACCTCATTTTTTGGATTTTTGTGCCATTCCAGAAATTGTTTCCAATGGGTTAGATCGGGAACAACATCATCGGCCAAGTTCAATTTCTTTAAGGTTACCGTATCCAAACCTTCTTGTTGCATTAGGATCGGCACATCATAAATGGTAGATGCGTCTATAGATTGAATAACTGCCTCCCTTTTTACATTGCAAAAAAGCGCCAGTTTATCCTTTAATTCATCTGGAATTTCATGTTCGGTCCTACACACCAAAATATCTGCCTTAATACCACTTTCCATCAAGGTCTTTACGGAATGTTGGGTAGGTTTTGTTTTTAACTCCCCTGCCGCTGAAAGATAGGGCACCAAAGTTAGGTGAATTACAATTGCATTATTATCCCCCAACTCCCAAAGCAACTGACGTACAGCTTCAATATAAGGCAAGGACTCTATATCGCCAACGGTACCACCAATTTCGGTAATAACGATATCATAATCGCCACTTTTTCCTAAAAGCTGAATACGTTCCTTGATTTCATTGGTAATGTGCGGCACCACCTGAACGGTCTTGCCAAGAAATTCACCCCTTCTCTCCTTTTCTATAACACTTTGATAGATTCTACCAGTAGTAACGTTATTAGCTTGGGAGGTACGAACATTGAGGAATCTTTCATAATGACCAAGATCAAGATCTGTTTCTGCACCGTCATCGGTTACATAACATTCTCCATGTTCATATGGATTTAGTGTACCAGGGTCCACATTTATATATGGATCTAATTTTTGAATAGTAGTTCTATAACCTCTTGCCTGCAATAATTTGGCAAGAGAGGCCGCTATTATCCCTTTCCCAAGGGATGAAGTAACCCCACCGGTTACAAAAATATACTTAGTTTCTGACATGAAGCGTTAGGTTGAATTCTTAACGCGAGCAAAAGTACAAATTGCATTCACAATTTCGAGTTAATACTTGGGAAAATCTTTTTGAATTTTGCGAATTAGCCCTTCCAAACCGTTTATTTTTATTTCTAGCATAGATCTAAGCAAATTTCCAAGTTTACCATCGGGAAATCCACGTTGCTGAAACCATATCAAATAAGGTTCGGGAAGATCAACTAAATACCTTCCCTTAAATTTTCCAAATGGCATCCGATAATGTGCCAATTCAATCAAATGTCTTTTATCTGGAACTATATTCATAGGTAACAATCTAGCGTATCGTGAAGCCAAAGTTATCACAGAATCGACCACTGCCTTATACGCCATTTCAGCCTTAACTTAACACTTGCCAAATATACCATCTTCCTATTGGCCTACCAATATTTTGATGAAAATGAAGAATCGATTTTATTAGTGGGGATTTCCGAAACATTAGGCGCCTCTTTTAAGTATCTTTAAACCAAATCACCTATATTTATATATGTAATATTTGCGTTTATCAGCAAACTCCAATTCGTTTTAGGGCATTAAAAGAGTTAGATCCTATTGCCGTAATCCACATAGGCAGTTAGCCACCTATAGTTTTATAATAATTTAATAACATTGCTACCCACGTTTTACTTAGGGACAAGCATGTGGCCTCAAAAGTTAAAAAAGTAATTAGATGAAACGAAGAACATTTATAGGAACCTCAGCGGCGGCATCTGTTGGGATGCTGACCTACAATACAGGACATGCAATGGAACCGGACACTGCAAAAGAGGACAAACTAAAAAACAACATTAATCACAGTGTTTGCTACTGGTGTTACGGAAATATTCCTCTGGAAGACTTCTTAAAATCCTTAAACAATTTAGGCGTAAAGGCAATTGACCTAATGGGTCCAAAAGATTGGCCACTGCTCAAGAAATATAATATCCACTCCTCTATGTGCAACGGGGCAGAAATTAGTCTTACCGAAGGATGGAACGACCCCAAGTACCACGAAATATTGATTAAAAATTACACTGAAATGATTCCCAAAGTTGCCGAGGCCGGATACACCAATCTGATATGTTTTAGCGGTAATCGCAGGGGCCTGGATAACGAACAAGGACTAAAGAATTGCGTGGAAGGTTTAAAACAGATTTTGCCCTTGGCAAGGCAACATGGAGTAATCATCCTAATGGAACTATTAAACGCTAAAGTGGACCACGAAGATTATATGTGCGATAACTCTGAATGGGGAGTAGCATTGTGCAAAGCACTGGATTCCAATAATTTTAAGCTACTATATGATATTTACCACATGCAAATAATGGAAGGTGATATAATTAGGACCATCAAAAAATACCATCCCTATTTTGGCCATTATCACACTGGGGGAAACCCGGGAAGGAATGAGATAAATGAAACTCAAGAGCTATACTATCCGGCCATAATGAAAAGTATTTTGGAAACAGGTTATAAAGGGTTTGTAGCGCAAGAGTTTATACCTACTTGGGACGATAAGATTGCCGCCCTTAAGGAAGGTATTACTATTTGTGATGTGTAATTAAAACCTGATGGTAGTATAGAAGGAGACTGTAGTTCTAATTAAACAGGAAGTTTTATTACCTATTTATTGACCTAAGGCCAATTTTATCCTTTTGTTCCACTCCATTTGTTTTTCTTGATTACGGGAAAAATTGGTTTCCTTATCATACCTATTTTGATAATTGCTAAGTTCCTTTAGAATTTGGCGATAAATACCCCTTACCTCAGACTTTGTATTCTTGGTAAAGGTGGCTTTCGCAAATTCACGACGCAATTTTCTGGTATAGATTTCGGTGATATCAAAATGCAGTTGCTCATGATTCAATATCGCAGTATTGGGAGTGGTACTCCTGACCCATGAATTTTCTGGATAAAAGTGGGCATCAACTTTAAAATCGACTTCAATTTTTCCGTTTTTATTCAAAGATGAAAAACTATAGGTAATACCACTGGCCGTAACCGCAGCAGCGTTAGAGGTGAGCGACGGTTTCCCCTTAAAATCAGACCATTTTAATCGATTCCCCTGTTGCCATAACACACCACCTTCTTGTTGTCCAAAGCCTATTTCCACCACAAGGAAAAGAGCGAGGACCAACCAAAGGTTTAAAGTTCCCAATGGAATGAAATATTCCTGACAATATCAGGGTGAAGACTGAATTGCACGGGACAAGTACGCGCAGTATGCTCCAATATTTTCCTATTTTTATCAGAAACGTTTTTAGGCATATAAAATGCTACATCTATTCTTACTATCCGCCTCGGATCAGCCTCCATGAATTTAGTAACCTCCGCGGTAGAATCCACAAGATTTACTTCCAATCCTTTTGCTTTTATCCCCATCACGGAAAACATACAACTTGCCAAACCTGTGGCTATCGTATCCGTTGGTGAAAAGGCCTGTCCCAGCCCGTGGTTATCCAATGGGGCATCGGTTACAAAACTGTTCCCCGATAGTAAATGCACGCAATTTGTTCTCAGGTTGCCTAAATAAGTTACTTTGGAAGTCATTGTTATTATTCTTTTAATTCCACAACTTCCATATTTTGGAAGCTCATGATATAAGAGGCCCTATTAAAGTAGCCAGAGGTAGGGTTTTTGGCGAAATTAAATTTATTACCAGTATATTCTGTAACACCAATTAACTTGGATGCATCTATCAGATTATTTTTATAAGCAAGTTTCAATAGTAAATCATAGGCAATATCAAAACCCCGTACCGCATAGGCATCGGGTTCCGCACCAAACTTTTCACTATACGCCCTTGTAAACCCATCGTTGCCTACTTCTCGCGAAGGAGATGCATAGGTAAACCTAAGATTAGACATATGTGAATATGACACCAATTCGTTTTCAAAGGCCCTATTTTTATCCGTTGTAAACAGTCTGATATTTTTCACCTTGTTGTTCATGGAATTGAGCAAGGAGGCCACATGGTAAACCACATTAGCCTGGTCAGTTTCCAAAAACACCCAATTCTCTGTTGTTGCGGATAGCATAGCGCTTATCTCATTTATATTTACGGACCTATCTTCTTTAAGGCCTACGATTTTGGCTCCGGGAAATTTCTTTAATAAGATCGCTTGTGTGGGTTTATTCTTTTCATCGGCAATGACAATAATTTTTTGATCCGACCTTACCTCGCTTACATAGTCTAAAATTTGTTCCTGCAATACTTTTTTAGATGGCATCGCAAAAAACACATTCCCAAGGCTTAAATTACTACCCTCTGTCATTGGGGCAACTACGGGCAAGTTATATTGCGATGCCTGGAGTGCCACTTCCTTAAGCGACTCTGGATCTAAAGGCCCAAAAATAGCCGATACCCCATTTAGATTCTCCCGCTGTAAAATGGATCTGGTACGCACCATACTCAACTCCGTATCAAAGGTTCTTACATCTACTGATATCCCTAATTTCGCCACGGAATCGATTGCCACCATAGCACCTGAATACAAGCCAAGGCTATACTTTACATCCTTTCTTTTTTCAATGGAGGTTGTTGTGGCTTCAATGTCATCTAGATTAAGCCTGTCTAACCTAAAGGGCAATAGAAACAGAAGTTTAGGTTTGTACAGTGGATTTATACTATCCACTAAATTAATTCTATCAAGAATAAGGGCATTCTTCACCTCAAAATTCCCTGTTTGATCTTTTGGGATTTTCAATACCATTCCCGCCTTCAAACCATCTTTTAAATCAGGATTCAGATCCAACAACTCCCTATAGGTAACCCCTAATTTACGGGTAAGGGAAAATTCTGTTTGCTTAGGATTCACTTCATAAAAATTGTAGTTCTCCGTGTTCACCACTCCGGCATTAATGGTCCTAACGGGAATTTGAAGTACCATTCCTTCTTTAAGTCCACCCCGCTCCTTAATTTGGGGATTTAAAGCGATAAGTTCTTCGGAACTAAGCCCAAATTTTTTCTCCAAGCTATAAAAAGTCTGTTTTGGAGGCACCGTGTAGGAAGTAAACAATTGGGTCTTTTGGTTCTTAATGACGCCACTCAACAGTTTCGGAAGTAATAATTCCTGACCAGTAGCCAAATGATCTGTTGTTTTGGACAGGTCCGGATTTAGAATTAAAAGGCTATCCACTGTAATACCGTATTTATGAGCAATACTCCATCTAGTCTCCTTAGGCTGAACGGCATAAACCAAGTAATTCTCTTCCGAGTAGCCAGTTTCAACCTCCTTTTCCCTTTTATATTTAGGAATCTTTAAGGTCATCCCTTTTTTTAATTGCACTGAATACAATTCTCTATTGTAGCGTTTTATATCATCCTCGGTGATATGGAATTGTTTGGCGATCCCGTACAAGGTTTCCTTTCTCCTTGTCCTATGTGATGTAAATCCAACTGGCTTCGCCCTTTCCAAAGCCATTTCTGATCCTTGTAATTTATCCAATAAAGCATCTACACCTCCCACCTTATCTTGCTTTACTACCGGGGTAAAAGTTTTATCACCTACTGGAATAACAAGAATGGTGTTAGCCTTAACGGGTTGCCCTTTCTTTACTTCCTTATTATAGTTTAATATCCCTTGTTCAGAAACCTTGTATTGTTTTGCAATACTTTCCAAAGTCTCGCCTGCCTTTACGGAATGGGTGGCGAATTTCTGGGCAATAGCGCTAACCCCAACAAATAAAAGTAGGATTGTCGCTAATATTGCTTTCTTATTTAATTTCACTATCCTGGATTTTTAAGGTTAAAGAATTATTAACGCATTACTATTTGGAAAACGTATTTTACGGCTACTTATTCTATCTATAGAAAATACCACCAAAGCCTTCTAAATATAACGTTATTCTTTTAATTTTATTCCCACTCTATGGTTGCTGGCGGTTTGGAGCTAATATCGTACACAACTCTATTAACGCCACGCACTTTATTGATAATATCGTTAGAGGTTTTTTGTAAAAACTCATAGGGCAGATTTACCCAATCTGCTGTCATACCATCCGTACTCTCCACAGCCCTAAGTGCTACGCATTTTTCATAGGTACGCTCATCTCCCATTACCCCAACACTATTGACGGGTAAGAGTATAGCTCCTGCCTGCCAGACCTTATCGTAAAGCCCCCACTCCTTTAATCCATTGATGAAAATAGCATCTACCTCTTGTAAAATCGCTACCTTTTCCCGGGTGATGTCCCCTAAGATACGGATTGCCAATCCTGGACCTGGAAAGGGATGTCTTCCCAATAATTCCTTATCGATACCTAAACTGGCCCCTACCCTTCTCACTTCATCTTTAAAGAGCATGCGCAAGGGCTCTACCACCTTCAATTTCATATAATCGGGCAAGCCTCCCACGTTATGGTGACTTTTGATAGTTGCGGATGGACCACCAGTGGCAGAAACAGATTCGATTACATCTGGATAAATTGTTCCTTGGGCCAACCATTGAGCATCATCTACCTTATGGGACTCGTCGTCAAAAACCTCAACAAAAACCCTTCCAATGGTTTTCCTTTTGGTCTCTGGATCACTTTCCCCTTCCAAGTTATCCAAAAAGCGTGCCGAAGCGTCTACTCCTTTCACATTTAATCCCATGCCGTGGTACTGATCTAGTACTGCTTGGTATTCATTTTTACGGAGCAAGCCGTTATTTACAAAAATACAGTGTAGATGTGGCCCTATTGCTTTGTGCAAAAGCACGGCAGCTACAGTAGAATCTACCCCTCCAGAAAGTCCAAGGATCACCTTTTCGTTCCCTATTTTTCTCTTAAGTTCGGCCACGGTTGTTTCCACAAAGGAATCCGGGGTCCATGTTTGCGCCACTCCGGCTATATGCACTAAGAAATTTTCCAATAATTGCTTTCCGTCTGTGGTGTGGTACACCTCTGGATGAAATTGGATGGCATACGTCTCTTCTCCATCTATTTTATACGCAGCATTTTCCACGTCGTGGGTACTGGCTAATTTAATTCCTCCCGTAGGTAATTCACTTATGGTATCGCTATGGCTCATCCACACCTGGCTGCCTTCAGAAATCCCACTAAAGAAAGGTTCGTTATGATCTATAAACGAAAGTTTGGCCCTACCGTATTCACGCGTACTTGAGGGGGCTACTTTTCCGCCTTTAAAATGAGCTAAATATTGGGCTCCATAACAAACTGCCAATAGCGGTTTCTTCCCTTTTATCTGGGACAGATCTGGATGCGGAGCATCTTCGGCCCTAACAGAAAACGGCGATCCGGAAAGAATCACTGCCTTGTATTCCGAAAGGTCTTCGGGCAAGTTGTTGTATGGTTTAATTTCGCAGAAAATATTAAGCTCCCTAACCCTTCTTGCAATGAGTTGTGTATACTGGGAACCGAAATCTAAAATGAGGACGTTATTTTGCATGGACAAAAATAGTAAATTGAAAATTTTAGAAAAACATCTTTAGTAGATATTTATGATAGGTTGATAAATTCGGGCCAAAAATACCTAATTAATTTATATCTATCCTGTTAACTAGGGACATTGTGAAGATGAAATTCTAGAGTCTCACTTAACTATTATTTCAGAAAAAGGTTGTACAAGATTACTTTTCTTTAAGTGGAGCTTTTATTGACACTAACGTTACTCCACTCAAAAAGAACTGCTTACCTCTAAAGTACAATTAATATCCACGAGAATACTAAAAAGCAAAAGCCCGGGAACCAGCCGGGCTTTCTAAATCAAAACCAATAACTAATCAACTAAACTTATTTAAATTTTATTTTAAGGAACAGTATTTTTCTAAAAGCAATTCATAGTTATAACATCACAAAAAAGAAATACCCTACCTCAGCAATTCTTTTTATCTTTATTTTAACAAACACTATATATAATGGGTAAGGTTTATTTTGAACAAATTAGGCAAGAATTACAAAAAGGTCCCACAGAAAAGGACCATCCTTTTAGATATTTCACTTTTGCAACCGTTGGCCTAGACCATGTAGCCCGATTGCGGACGGTGGTAATGCGTGCCATTGACGAAGATTTAAAAATTGTCTTTTACACGGACAAGCGCTCTAAAAAAATAACCCATATCAAAGAAAATAAGAATGTAAGCCTGTTGTTATACCACCCTGAAAAATTACTGCAAATAAAAATAGAGGGAATTGCCATGTATAAGAATGATAAGGCAACAAAGCAAGTATTTTGGGATTCAATACCCGATAGTTCAAAAAAAGCCTACACCACTAGTAGGTCGCCCGGAACCGCAATTAGCAATCCTGACAACTTGGAATATCTCTCCGATGAAAATCATTTTTGTGTTGTAGAAATCACCCCTTATAAAATAGAATATCTAAAATTAGAGCAACCCAACCATATTCGTGTCCGCTTTTCCAAGTTGGATGACCAATGGGATACCGAATTTTTGGTTCCATGATTCCTATTAATATAAACTGTGGAGCACCCTATTCCATAGTTTCCAAAATCATGGTAATGTCTTTTTCGGTGGTATCTGGATTGATAAAACAAAATCGTGCCACGGTTTCATATTCGCCTAGAACTTTAAACTTGGTGGGAGTTACCAAAGCAAATCCCTCCCTGTGATTTTTATAGGTCCAATTGGTATAATCCTGTGCAGACCATCCTATTCGTCTAAAGAGAACACAAGAAAGACTGGGGTCTCGCACCAATTCTACCAATGGGTCTTTTGTAATTAATTCTCCGGCCAATTTAGCCAATTCTATCCCCCTGTCCACCGCCCAGGAATACTTATCTGTACCGTGCATGGCCAGGGAAAACCAAAGCGGCAACCCCCTTACCCTCCGAGTGAGTTGTATTTGGTAATCCGAAGGATTAAATCCATTCGCACCTTCATCTTTAAATATATCCAAATAGGAACCTTCTTGGGAGTGTGCTTCCTTAGCGAGTTCTGGTTCTTTATACAAAATGGCGCCACAATCATAAGGTGAGAAAAGCCATTTATGGGGATCAATGGTAATACTATCTGCTTTTTCCAATCCTTTGAATAAGGGTCTGGCCGATTTTGATGCAAGGGCACCTCCCCCATAAGCAGCATCTACATGGAACCACAGTTTTTCTTCTTCGCAAAGCTCCCCTATTCCCCATAGGTCATCTATAATCCCTGCATTGGTTGTGCCACCAGTTGCCACAACTGCAAACAACCTTTGTCTTTGTTGACCGTCCAACGACCCTATTTTTTCCTTTAGAGCCTCTGCCTTCATTTCTTCCTCCGTTTCTACCAAAAGCACATCACAATCTATAACCTTGGCCATCGCCTTTACAGAGGAATGCGCACCACTGGAAGTAATTATCAAGCCTTTCTTTCCCCTATTATTAATATCTTTCCGCCAATATTCCCGCGCTGTTACCATAGCAGAAAGATTGGCGGCAGTTCCGCCACTGGTAAAGACCCCAAAGGATCCCTTAGGTAATCCGGTGAGGGACACCAACCATCTGATAGCCTCATTCTCACAAAAAATTCCGCCTGCCCCTTCCATCCAATAGGCACCATGAATGCTAGATGCCGAAGTAACCAAATCAAACATAACCGCCGCCCTGGTAGGGGCCGCGGGCACAAAAGCCAAATGCCTAGGATGGTCAATCGGGACCGTAGCCTTGAGCAATACATCTTTGAACAGATTAAACGCTTTCTCCCCCCCAATTCCCAATGGGGTAATGGTTTCTCCTACCAAAGCCTTAAGTTCTTCCTCCTTTTTTGGCTTCCCCAATTCTGGCGCTGGATGGGTAAGACGACCAATGGCGTATTTCATGACATCCAAAGTCATTTCTACCATTTCAAAATCTACTTTATGCATGGACATAGTCAGCTGTTTTTTTAAAAAATATTATTAAAACAATGTGTAGTTTAGAAGGAGAGGGTATAATAATTGAATATTAATCCATTTTTACAATTGTAAAATCTCCTACCAAAGGATTAAGAGCCTCTATTAGATAGGGAATCAATCGGTCTCCATATTCCAAATAAAGTTCCGAAAAATTAAGATTACGCTCCTGTAGGGACTTATTTGGAAAAAGTTGATTCTGAATCTCTGTCATTCGCACCACCTGATCCTCGAGCTTCCGCTTTTGCGCCTTCAACAAGCGTTTTTCTAGCTGATTTAATCCTTTTAACTGCTTGACTTCCTGCGCCTTTACTGCTCCTAAAAAAGAGGCGTCGGTAGTTTCAGCCAAGTCGTACATGCCTTTAAACTGTTGTATTAAATGATTCTTTTGCGGGGTAAAATCGATGTCTATATTAGAAATTTCTCGAATTTTCTTATTGATAAAACTACTTTGCTTTAAAAACAGATCTGCAATGGAAATATCCATATTATCTAATTTTTCAACTTGCTTTTGGGTGATAACCAAGGCAGAGTTTCGAAGTAAGAGAATGGGAAAGGGCACTTCCATCTCATTGAACATGGCTTTTAATTGTAACCAATAGGCCAGTTCTCCCCCACCGCCAACATAACATAAGTTGGGTAAAATAACCTCTTGGTATAGCGGTCTGGTAATTACATTTGGTGAAAATCTTTCAGGATAATCCTCTAGTTCCTTTAGAATCTCTTCTTTGGAAAATTGAATCTTAGTTTCATTAATATAATATTTCCCTTCCTGTTCCACTATCCGTTCGCGAACCCCATCAACCAAATAAAAGTAGTTGATTTCTCTAGGATTAACCTGAATCCCGTAATTTTCTGTCAACTCCCCTAAGCCAGATATAGTCTTTTCGACCATTTTATAGGATTTTTGCTCCAATAAATCTCTTTTGATATAGGGAATAAAAAGGTTTTTCAATTGAACATCGTTCCCATCCAATATCACTAATCCGTGTTCACCAAACAGCTCATTGGCCAAAAAACGGGTAGCCTCATCCAAGGTATCGTGTTCCAAATAGGCTCTTTTAAACCATTCTTTAAGTTTATTGGCATTTATACTGCTTCCTATTTCATTGGAAAAGGCTTCGCTTATAGCTTGTAGCCCATCTGTATCCAAAGGCCCTACTGCCCCAGAGACACTTTTGTTCCATCGCAATTTTTTCCCCCGGAAATTAAAGTAATTGATCTCTTCAAAATCATGATCCTCGGTCGCCATCCAATAAATGGGCACAAAGTCATTTTCTGGATACTCCCGTTTAAGGGTTTTAGTAAGATTAATCGTGGTAATTATCTTGTATAAAAAGTACAGAGGACCGGTAAACAAATTTAATTGATGCCCCGTCACCACGGTATAGGTCGATTTCTCTTTTAGCAACAGAATATTGGTCTCGGAAGCACTGGAAATCTTGGTGTTTATATATTGTCCCTTTAAGACCCTGGACAATACCTGCCTATGTTCGGGAGAAAAACTAGCCTTCTCCTTAATTTGATCCTTAAATTCCCCCAGCTCGGGTTTTCTATTGTAGAAGGGATCCAAAGCTGGCTTCCCATCCAAATAATCACATATTAAATTAGAAAAATAACCTGTTTTTTTAAAGGGTATGCCTTTGACTTCCATATACTATCGGTAATTGCTGGGTAAAGATAGGGGTAACCCCATTTTTCAAGTCCTAAAAATACGTTAAGAAGTTTAATTAACCATTTTATTAAGGCAATTAGAGTGTTGAGCCATCCCTGATTTTCTATAAAATTGGGTTATCCCTATACCATCCCAATAATATCATCATTATTCCTTAGATTTGATACTAGACAAACTGATCAATTTAACATGAAAAAACTACTATTCTCACTTCTAATATTAGTGGCCACTCTGGGAATTTCTCAAGAAATAAAATCGCCAGCTCAATTTTTGGGATATGAATTGGGAACAGCATTTACAAGGCACCATCGGGTAGTGGATTACTACGAACACCTTGCTACCAACGCCGCGGACCGAGTGCAACTAATAGAATACGGACAAACCAACGAAAAAAGACCCTTGATTCTTGCCTATGTTTCAAATGCAGAAAACATTAAAAACTTGAAACCAATCCGTGAAGCGCATATAAACAATAGCAAGGGAGGGGATACACCTTCAAAGGCAATTGTTTGGTTGAGTTATAATGTACACGGTAATGAAAGTGTAAGCACCGAGGCCTCCATGCAGACCATATATGATTTATTGACCAAAAAATCGGATTATTTGGACGATACCGTTGTTATTATAGATCCATGTTTAAACCCCGATGGACGTGAAAGGTATGTTAACTGGTACTATCAATATAAAAATTCTCCGAACAATGTTGACCCAAATAGCAAGGAACACCACGAAGGATGGTGGAGCGGAAGGTCCAATCACTACATGTTCGATCTTAATCGGGATTGGGCATGGCTTACCCAAGTAGAAAGTCGGCACCGCTTAAAAGTATTTAACCAATGGCTACCACATATACATGTGGATTTCCATGAGCAGGGTGTGGATAATCCCTATTTTTTTGCTCCTGCGGCAGAACCTTTTCATGAAGTAGTCACCGATTTTCAACGCGAATTTCAGGTTATCATCGGAAAAAATAATGCGAAATATTTTGACGCCAACGGATGGTTTTATTTTACCAAAGAAATTTTTGATCTGTTATATCCAAGTTATGGCGACACCTACCCTACCTATAATGGTGGTATAGGCATGACCTATGAACAAGGTGGCAGTGGCCGTGCGGGACTGGGAATAAAGACCAGTATTGGAGACACCCTAACCCTAAAAGATAGGATTGCCCATCATTTAACTACAGGTCTTTCCACAGTAGAGGTGGCTTCCCAAAATACAACCCGATTAAATGAGGAATTTCAAAAGTTTTATCAAAATAAAAATTTCAAATTCAAAAGCTATGTCCTTAGCGGAAATCCCGATAAACTGGAGGCCTTGGGCAACTTACTGCAATCCCACGAAATAACTTATGGCTGGGCAACAAATAGTTCGGTTAAAGGGTATGATTACAATTCAGGAAAAGTAAAAACGATAAAAACAACCTCTGAAAATATGGTGGTCTCTACGGACCAAACCAAGGGAACCTTGGTAAAAGTACTTTTGGAGCCCCATACTAAATTAAGTGATTCCCTTACCTATGATATCACGGCCTGGTCCCTACCCTTTGCCTATGGCTTGGATGCAACTGCGACAGAAACATTGGTAAACATAGCGCCCGAGGAAAGCACGAGTGTTGCAAAAAATACTCCAACAAACTTGTCCAAGGATGCCTACGCCTACATTGCGGATTGGAATAGCATGAAAGATGCCCGATTTTTATCGGAACTATTAAAGAAAAATATTAGGGTTCGTTACGCCAACCAACCGTTTACGGTAGCGGGTAAGGTATTTGATCGCGGCAGTTTGATCATTACCAAGGGCGACAATAGAAACCATAAAAACTTTATTGATTCCTTGGAAAATATTGCTCAAAATCACCAGGTTTTACTGACCGCCTCTCAATCGGGATTTGTGGAAAAAGGCAAGGATTTTGGATCAAGCAATGTACCAATGATCACCGACTCCAAAATAGCTATCTTATCTGGAGAACCTACCAGTACCCTGCAATTTGGGGAGGTTTGGCATTTTTTTGAACAACAACTTCACTATCCGGTTACGATATTGGATGCCAGCTACTACAGCAGGGTAGACTTATCGGAATATGACGTTCTAATCCTCCCCAACGGTTGGTATAGCGATTTTTTTGACAAAAAGAAATTGACCGATTTAAAGCAATTTGTTCACAATGGAGGAAAATTAATAGCCATGGATGGTGCTATTAAGGGTATAAATGGAAAGGAAGGTTTTGCAATCAAAGAAAAGGAAATTAAGAAGGATAGTTTGGCAACACTTCACCCTTATGACGATTCTGAACGCGAATACATAAAAAACAGCATTACTGGAGCCATTTTTAAGGCAAAAGTAGACCCTACACATCCCTTAGCATATGGATATCCTGATCAATATTTCACCTTAAAGCTAGGGGAGGAAGCTTATAGAAAGCTCGAAAACGGTAACGTAGTCTACCTAGAAAAGAATAGTGCTCCAGTTTCCGGCTTCGCAGGAAGCGAGGCACGAAAAAAAATTGACGAAACCCTCATTTTTGGAGTGGAGAATCACGGTAAAGGCCAAGTAATCTATATGGTGGACAATCCTTTGTTCCGCGGATTTTGGGAAAATGGAAAACTATTTTTTGTGAACGCCTTATTTATGGTGCAATAGAAATAACAAAAATAAACCAGCAAAATAATTATGGATAAAATGCAAGAAATAGTAGCACTACAAAAAAAATTCTTCCAAACCAATGCTACAAAAGAGGTGAATTTTAGGATTGCCCAATTAAAAAAATTGGAGTCCTTACTAAGGGAAAATGAAGATTTCCTGCATGAAGCTATTTATAAGGATTTTAAAAAATCGGCCTTTGAAAATTACACCACGGAGATAAGTCTACTTTACCACGACATAAAGGAAGCGGTTAAAAAGATTTCAAAATGGTCAAAGAAAAAACGAGTTCGAACAAATTTGGTCAATTTGCCTGCAAAATCGTACATTATTCCAGAGCCTCTAGGAGTAAGTTTAATTATTGGCGCATGGAATTACCCGTATCAATTGTCGATTGCCCCTGCCATTGCAGCTATTGCTGCCGGAAACACCGTTATCCTTAAACCCAGTGAGCTCCCCATCAATACCAGTAAGGCCATGGCTAAACTGATCAATGAAAACTTTGATCCCAATTTCTTTAGGGTAGTAGAAGGAGGCGTTCCCGAAACCACGGCACTTCTAAATCAAGATTTCGATAAAATATTTTTCACCGGCAGTGTATCCGTGGGGAAAATTGTCTACCAAGCAGCAGCCAAAAATCTAATCCCCGTAACCTTGGAATTGGGAGGTAAGAGTCCCGCTATAATTACAGAAAATTGTGATCTTAAGATTACGGTCAAAAGATTAATTTGGGGCAAATTTTTAAATGCTGGTCAGACTTGTATTGCCCCCGATTATGTAGTGGTACATAAATCCGTAAAAAATAAGTTTTTAGAACTGGCAAAAAAAGAAATAGAAGAATCCAAGTTTTTAGTGGAAGAGGACAATTACGTCCAAATTATAAACGATGCTAATGTAGCGCGACTAATTGCGTTGATCGATGCCGATAAAGTATACACCGGTGGGAAATACAATACGGATACCCGAATTATTGAACCTACTATTTTAACGGATGTCACTTTTGAGGACAACGTAATGAAAGACGAAATATTTGGACCCATCCTTCCTGTAATCGAATATGAGGATCTAGATGCCATAATTGCCAAGATAAAGGAAATGCCCAAACCATTGTCCTGTTATGTTTTCACCAAGGATAAAGAGTACAAGCAAAAAGTACTTAACCAAATTTCTTTCGGCGGGGGTGCAGTTAACGATACTGTTATGCATATTTCCAACAGCAATATGGGGTTTGGTGGTGTTGGAGATAGTGGCATAGGTGCGTATCATGGGGAATACGGTTTTAAGGCATTTTCTCATTATAAGGGAATATTAGACAAACCCACCTGGATAGAACCTAATTTAAAATATTATCCGCACACTAAAAGTAAATTAAAATGGATAAAACGATTGATAGGATGAAGAAGCAGATAAAGAACTCCTCAAAAATTCTAAGTTTTCCTTCGCTAATACTGATGCTTTTACTAACTCCCTTAAACCTAAGTAGCCAGCTAAACAACGAGCCCATTAGACTTGGTGTAGCCGGACTTTCCCATGACCATGTGCATTGGATTTTGGGACGACAGGACCAAACCGATCTGAAAATTGTGGGGATTGTGGAACCCAATAAGGAATTAGTGGCAAGACATGCAAAACACTATGGGTTTTCTATGGATCTGGTATTTGACACCTTAGAGGAAATGATCGCAGAAACCCAGCCTCAAGCGGTGGCTGCTTTTGGAAGTATATACGAGCATTTGGCGGTAGTAGAAGCTTGTGCCCCAAAAGGCGTACATGTAATGGTAGAAAAGCCATTGGCGGTGAGCATGGATCATGCCTTTAAAATGAAGTCCCTTGCCGAAAAATACAATATCCATCTACTGACTAACTATGAGACCAGCTGGTACGCAACCAATCACAAGGCCAATGAGATAGTGCAAGCCGGAAAAATAGGGGATTTACGAAAAATTGTGGTCCATGACGGACATAAAGGCCCCAAAGAAATTGGGGTCAGTAAGGAATTTTTAGAATGGTTGACCGATCCAAAATTGAACGGCGCAGGCGCTTTGACAGATTTTGGCTGCTACGGTGCCAATTTAATTACATGGCTTACAAAGGGTCAAAAACCGGAAGCTGTTATGGCCTTGGCCCAGACTTTTAAACCTGATACCTATCCCAACGTAGATGATGAGGCAACTATAATATTGCAATTTCCAAAAATGCAGGGAATTATCCAAGCTTCCTGGAATTGGCCATTTTCCAGAAAAGATATGGAGGTTTACGGCAGCACAGGATACGTCATTAGTGAAAATGCGACCGAAATGACATCGAAATTTAAGGCTGACAAAAACAAACAAAAAGATACGCTAAACCCTCTTACAAACCCCTATAGAGATCCTTTTGCTTTATTAGCGGCGGTTATCAATAATGAAATCACCCTACAAGACTATGATTTGCCAGCACTTGCAAACAATATGATTGTTGTGGAAATCTTGGAAGCCGCAAAAGAAAGTGTACGAACAGGGAAATGGATTAGTTTGAAATAATATATTAATCGATATTTTATTTCAAGTAATATAAGGACATTAGTATGAATAAACATTACATCCAACATACCAACATTTAACACTCCTATAAAATGAAAAATATATTTGACCTTAAAGTAACTGAGGAAGTCATTGCCAGAATTAATAAGCTAACCCCAACTACTGTCCCTCATTGGGGGAAAATGAATGTAGCACAAATGCTGGCCCATTGCAACGTGCCTTATGAAATGGTATATACTAACAAACATCCCAAACCGAACAGTTTAATGAAGTTTATGCTAAAGCTAATTGTAAAGCAAGCTGTAGTTAACGAAAAACCTTATAAGAAAAATAGCAGGACTGCCCCAGCATTTTTAATAGTGGATGAAAGGAATTTTGACGTTGAAAAAGACCGTTTAATTGAACATCTTTTAAAAACCCAAAAGCTAGGAGAGGAATATTTTCATGAAAAAGAGTCACATTCCTTTGGAAAGCTGACCAAAACAGAATGGAATAACCTTTTTTACAAGCACTTAAACCATCATTTAGAGCAATTTGGTGTTTAACGATCCTAGAGTACAAATTTGTTATACCTATAACATCTGCCCATTTTATTCCTCGATACCACAAAACCACTAGAAAAACACCTTACATTTAAGGTTTCTAATATTGTATCACTTTCTAAAATTGGATAATACGATTAAATCATACAACTATTATCTCCCTAAAAACTTATGAAAAAAATTTCTATTATCTATTTTTTAGTTTGCACCATACTATTAGCCTCCTGTTCCCCCAAAGAGCAAAAAATGGGCGATTTTAAATTATTACCACAAGCACAGGAATTCAACATAACAGGAGTAAGCTCATTTTCATATGATACCCCTATAGGTTACAAGGCTAACGGTCAGGAAAAACTACCTATCCTTACCAGAGAGTTAATTGGATTAAAAGAAGTTACCGATAAGAGCATATCGCAACTTGTATATCAAATAGATACTGAAATGGATATTCCTTCAGAAGGTTATACACTAACTATTGAAGATAACATCATCAACATAAAGGCTAAGGATGAAGCCGGACTTTTTTATGCCTTTACTACGTTAGAGCAATTATATGAAGATGCCAAGGATCAAAAAGTAAACCTGCCTTTGTGCCATATTACAGATTTCCCTGAACTCTCGTACAGGGCAATACACTTGGATGTAAAACATCATTTGGAAAAACCAGAATACTACTACGGCTTAATGAATAAACTGGCAAGTTTTAAGGTTAATGGGATAATCTTGGAAATAGAAGATAAATTAAAGTTTAAACGACAGCCAACCATAGCCTCCGAAGATGCATTGAGTATTGAGGAATGGAGAAAAATAAGTGATTACGCCAAGGAACGACACATAGAGATCAGTCCGTTGGTACAAGGTCTTGGCCATGCATCCTTTATATTAAAACATCCAGAGTATTTTGATCTAAGGGACGATGTTAGTCGGGATTGGGCATTTAATCCCCTAGACCCTAAAACCTACGAAGTACAGTTTGATTTATATTTGGATGCCATGGAAGCCTTTCCCCACGGAAAATACCTTCATGTAGGGGGAGACGAGGTACATACCACCGGAAGGGGAAGTAAAGAACCCGCCCTAAAATTACAATTAATGTGGCTAGACAAGGTATCAAAGTTTGCGGAAGAACACGGCAGAACACCTATTTTCTGGGATGATATGCCATTGCAACAGGCAGATGTCTACGCACCGATGTTTAAGCCGGAAATGACCGAGGAGGAAGTAAATAAGATCTGGGAAGAAAACGAACATAAATTGCTGGCATTTTTGGATGATTTTCCGAAAAACTGTATATATATGCGTTGGAATTATGAAACCCCTCAGGCTTATGGAAACATAAAGGCTATGCAATGGTTTACGGACCATGGCATGGAGGTTATGGGCGCTACCGCCGGACAGACACGATGGGTATTAATGCCCCAAAACGACAGTAACATGGATAATATAAGGGCGTTTGCTGTCAATTCCATAGAAAGTGGATCAAAGGGATTACTACTAACCCTATGGGATGATGACTCTCCGCATTTTGAATTGTACATGCGTGGCATTTTGGCCTTTGCTGAATATTCATGGGTGGGAGACAAACGCACTAACGAAGAGCTGAAAATGGCTTTTAGACAACGGGAATACGGTTACCCCATGGCGACCGCAGAAAATGCGTTTATAACGAATTTGGAAGGACCAGTAGCATTTTGGAAAAATGCGTTGTTAAAAGGAAACAAGCGCAATTATCTGAGTACCATGAAACAGCCTTTGGAAGATGGAGTGATGGACTTTCCCGATATAAACGACAAAGGCACTTGGAGTATTACCCATAAGGAGCGTCTAGAAAAGGCGGCACAAATTCTGGAACTTACGGACAGCATTGCCCTAAAAATTAAGTCGGCCCGATCCACTGCCCTTAGAAACGACTACAACCTTCAGGTGTATGAGCAGGTGAATAAATTGGCACAATACAGTCCCAAGATTTTATTGGCACTCAAGGAATATGATACCGCTAAAGATCAGAACGCTATAAAAGCTTCGGCAACAAAATTAAAGGAGTTGGAATTGGGCTTCAATTCCCTCAGAAAAGAATTGGAAGAGGTGTACAGCAAAACGCGGATCCTTACAAAACCAGAGAATTATATCTTGGATCAGGATCACCATGTACATTTGGCCAACCAATCCATAAACTTCGATTGGCAATTTTATGCCGAAATGATGTTCTTTCAAAAACTAGATCGAGAACTGGAGAAAGAAATCTATATGGAAACTACAGACCCTTTAAAAAAATAAGGCCTTTAGCACCTTGGGATCAGTAAAGATTCCTCATAAATATCTTGCACTTAACGTACTGCATATAAAAGTTTATTTCTGTATATTTCCGCTCTAAAACCCGATACTAAAATTGGGCTTAAAGAGCAGTTATGAAAGAGAGGGAAGGCACTCGGATAAACAAGTTTTTAAGCGAAATGGGATACTGCTCCAGAAGGGCAGCAGATAAGCTTATAGACCAAGGTAGGGTCACCATTAATGGTACGGTTCCAGAAATGGGGACCAAAATCACGGAAAAGGACGAAATACGCGTAGACGGAACACTTATTTCGGAACCACAGGATAAACCTGTTTACATTGCGTTTAACAAGCCTATTGGCATTGTCTGTACAACAGACACAAAACGGGAAAAAGATAATATAATAGACTACATCAACTATCCCAGTAGAATATTCCCAATAGGTAGGTTGGACAAACCCAGTGAAGGACTTATACTTCTTACCAATGACGGAGATATTGTAAACAAAATATTACGTGCCCGGAATAATCACGAGAAAGATTATATAGTTACCGTAGACCGTCCTATTACCCAAGAATTCTTGGAGAGAATGAGCAATGGGGTACCTATTCTGGACCGCGTAACCCGAAAATGTTACTTGGAACAACTAGATAAGTTTGTGTTTAAAATAACCTTAACGCAAGGTTTAAATAGACAAATCCGACGGATGTGTGAGTATTTAGATTACAATGTAACCGCATTGAAACGGATACGGATCATGAATATCGAATTGGACGTACCTGTGGGAAAATGGCGGAATTTAACCGAAAAAGAACTACAAGACATCAACGAATCGGTTTCCGACTCCTCCAAAACACCAAAATCTTAATACTAATAGTGTTGAAAATCAATGTACAATGGACGATAAAATAAACATGGAGGACATAGAGAATATTGAACTGACTTATTTAAGTCTGGACGACTATCAGGAGCTAAAGACGGCCATGATAGCTTCTTACACCACCATGCCCAATGCGTACTGGAAGGAGCACCAAATAGAAACGCTTATTCAGCAATTCCAGGAGGGACAGGTGGTGATCAAGGTAAACAATCACATTGCAGGATGTGCCTTGTCCATTATCATTAATTACGATGATTTTGATGACCAACACACTTACCAACAGATTACCGGAGAATATACTTTTAACACCCATGCCAAAAATGGGGATGTGCTTTACGGCATAGACGTATTTATAAAACCAGAATTTAGGGGAATGCGTTTGGGACGTCGACTTTACGATTACAGGAAAGATCTTTGCGAACGTCTAAATCTTAAAGGAGTCGCTTTTGGGGGGAGAATCCCCAATTACCACAAATATATGGATACCCTTACCCCTAAGGCCTATATTGATAAGGTAAAACGTAAGGAAATTCACGACCCAGTACTCAATTTTCAAATTTCAAATGATTTTCATCCCACTAGGATCTTAAAGAATTATTTGGAGGGCGACGCGGCCTCCAACGATTATGCAGTGCTATTGGAATGGGACAATATATATTACGAAAAAGTAAATAAAAAACCCAGCACTTCCAAAAGAGTTGTCCGATTAGGCTTGATACAATGGCAAATGAGGTCCTATAAAAATCTGGATGATGTATTGCAACAAGCAGAATTTTTTATTGATTCTGTTTCTGGCTATCGTTCGGATTTCGCCCTTTTTCCTGAGTTTTTCAATGCCCCATTAATGGCTGAGGACAATCACTTATCGGAGCCCGAGGCCATACGTAAATTGGCCATGCATACGGCAACCATAGTAAAGAAATTCTCTGAACTTGCAATCTCCTATAATATTAATATTATTACAGGCAGCATGCCCGAAATGCAGGATGGCAAATTATACAATGTAGGTTATTTATGCAAGCGAGACGGAACCAAGGAAAGGTATGAAAAATTGCACATCACTCCGGATGAAGCTAGGGTGTGGGGCATGCAGGGCGGTAATCAATTAAAAACCTTTGATACGGATTGCGGTAAAATTGGTGTCTTAATCTGCTACGACTCCGAATTTCCGGAACTTAGTAGACTTCTGGCCGATGAAGGAATGGATATTTTATTTATCCCTTTCCTTACCGATACCCAGAACGGATATTCTAGGGTAAGGTACTGCGCACAGGCTAGAGCCATAGAAAATGAATGTTATGTGGCTATTGCAGGTAGTGTTGGTAATTTGCCTAAAGTTCATAATATGGACATTCAATATGCACAATCAATGGTTTTTACACCTTGCGATTTTGCATTTCCTGCCAACGGAATAAAAGCAGAAGCCACTCCCAATACCGAGATGATCTTGATCGTGGACTTAGATTTAGACCTCCTAACAGAATTGAATCAATTTGGTAGTGTTAGAAACCTCAAGGACCGAAGAAAAGATCTCTTCGATTTAAAAAAATTAAATCCATAGCGATCTATACGATCGTCTTCACTTTAAAATTTCAATCTCCCTTCCAGATTTAGGTTGTTTAATGGCCTAAAACCTGGGAGGAGATATTAACATGTCCAATACCCTGGTAATATAATAAAAAATAATCTACAATTTCTCTCCACTGCCCTCTCAAGTTTCGCACTAATTACGTAGGATATCTCACTTAAAATCACTACCTTAGAAATAGGGCTTTTCCACATTAGGGTTATCTAATAGGGGAATGATGTCATCACTACTGAAAAAGGATTTTGATGAATTGCATTAGTCCATCTTCTAAGGCTAACAAGGCAATTTCGATCACCAACCCTACACTACCTTTTCAGTATTGATATACTATATTGATGAAAATGGATTTATAAGGAATCAATATAGCGGAAAAGGCGTAATTGATTTAAAAAATAGAGCATGGACCTTGATATTAATATTCAACCATCATTAAAGCGACATCCCATGAGCAGAAAAAATATACTTTTAAAGAAGAGAATCTTGACAGCAGTACTCCAGGTGTTGTTGTTGATCGGGACTTCGGGACCACTTTGGGCCTCAACATTGTTTCAGGACATGCAGGACCAAGAGGCAACTTTTAATCTGTATCAAGGAAAAATAATAGATGAAGAATCCAAAAAATCTTTGGTATTTGCCAATATTTCCCTAGAAAACACCAACATAAGCACCGTGAGCAATGCTGAGGGCGACTTTTCACTTAAAATACCGAAAACTATTAGAGAGGGCAATGTAGTAGTTTCATTCCTTGGATACCACACTACAAAAATACCGCTTGCCCAGTTGAAAGATAACAAAAATATTATCGCTTTGCGAACATCGGTCATTGAGTTAACAGAAGTTAGCTTGGAAGTTCCCAAAAATGCTGAGGCTTTGGTGCGAGAAACGCTTAAAAGAAGAGGTGAAAATTACTTTGACCATCCTACCATTATGACCGCCTTTTACAGAGAGACCATAAAAAAGAGAAGAAGAAATGTATCGCTGTCCGAAGCGGTAGTAAACATTTTTAAATCCCCCTATAACACAGACCGAAAAGACGCTGTAGAGCTCTACAAATCTAGAAAAAGTACAGATTACAATAAGCTAGACACCTTAGTATTAAAATTACAGGGTGGCCCCTTTAACACCTTGTTTGTGGATGTGATTAAATATCCCCAGTATATTTTCACCGAGGAGTCCATGGAGGAATATAACTTTAGTTTTGAAAATTCCACCAGAATTAATAACAGGCTGATCTATGTTGTAAATTTTAAACAAAAAGATTTTATAACTGCTCCCCTTTACCAAGGGAAGCTTTATATAGATGGTGAAAATAAAATTTTAACCAGTGCCATTTTTTCACTAAATATTACTGACAAGGAGGAAGCTGCTAGATTGTTTGTCCGAAAAAAAACCCGCTAAGGCCAACGTATGGCCTACAGATATTGCCTATAGGGTAGATTATAGAGAAAAGAACGGAAGATGGTATTACGGATATAGCAATGTACTATTGGAATTCAAAATTAATTGGGACGACAGGCTCTTCAATTCCGTCTATAGTATGACCTGTGAAATGGCGGTCACGGATTGGGAAAAGAACATAACGGGAGAGATCCCCAAGTTTAAAAACCGGTTAAAGTCTACGGTAATCTTAAGTGATGAGGCCATGGGATTTTCAGACCCAGATTTTTGGGGAGAATACAACATCATAGAACCAGAAAAATCGATAGAATCCGCTATCAAAAAAATTCAACGACAATTGAGAAAGTCAAAGTCCAACAATGGGCAAGCCGCAAGATAATCACACAATTTACATCTACTAATTAGGGAGGGGCATTAGCCAGTATGGCCCCTCCCTTTTTCTATGGATTTTTGTTATTTTAGCCCATATACCTAATTTCATGAAAAAGAGAAGACAATTCTTAAAAAATGCCGCAGGAATGGGAGCTATTTGTATAGCTCCCTCCCTGTTAATAGGGCAGACACCCCCTTATATACCAGCAATTTCCCCAGTAAAAGCAAAAGCACTAAAAATGGGGGACACCATTGGATTAATTGCTCCTGGTTTTGCCATAACAGATGAGGTTTTAGAAAAAGCAAAGGAAACGTTGCGATCCATGGGCTTTATCCCATACCATACCGATAGAATTCATGGAAATCACGGGTATTTTAGTAATACAGACGAGGAAAGGGCCGCAGATCTAAATGACATATTTGCAAATCCAAAGGTAGATGGCATCCTGTGTGCTAGGGGAGGCTATGGGTGTACCCGTATTATGCACATGATCGATTATGACCTTATTAGAAATAATCCCAAAGTACTGGTGGGCTTTAGCGATATAACAGCACTTCTAAATGGAATCTATCAAAAAACTGGGCTAATCACCTTCCATGGCCCAGTAGGGAGTACTATTACAGACGATTATAGCATTGCCCAATTGAAAAAAGTGGTAATGCATACCAAGACCAAACAATTGTTGGAAAATAAAGAATTTACGGCTAGCGAAGAATATAGTAAGCCTGAATATCGCAGATACAATATTTGCCCTGGAAAAGCGACTGGGAAACTGGTTGGAGGTAGCCTCACCTTGGTTACCGCTATGTTAGGTACTCCCGATGAAATAGATTTCACAGACACCATAGTTTGTCTAGAGGAAATTGAGGAAGCTCCATACCGGATTGATAGAATGCTGACCCAATTGATTCACAGTAAAACCTTCCATAAGGCGGCAGGAATCGCATTAGGTGTTTTTAAAGGTTGTGATCGTATTCCTGATCCAAATACCTTTACCCTCAAACAAGTTATTCAAGATAGGATAGCTGCTTTGAATATCCCTGCTGTTTACGGACTTTCATTTGGGCATATAGACCATAATTTCACCTTCCCCATCGGCGTAAAAGGCTCTCTAGACGCCGATAAAATGCAACTTTCAATACTGGAAAGTGCAGTGCACTAGACTTAAATTTTCACCTAAATCCTAGTGATTGCTATGGAACTAGGGTTCAAAAGTTAAGAAAGCTGAATAGAATAATCTAAAAGTCAAAAAAAAGATAAAAAAATAATCCCCATGTTAGAAAAACATGGGGATTATTTAATACATTAATCATCAAAGCCTAATTGGCCACCTCACTAATAAATTTAAGTCGATACAACCTAAGCTCCTCATCTTCATAGTCTCCTTCAAACTCTTTTAAAGCTACCTCAAGGTCATCGGTATCTGCCTCCAAAAAATATTCGTGTATTTCCTCCTGCTGATCTTCATCCAAAATTTCATCGATCCAATATCCTAGGTTCAATTTTGTTCCACTATAGACAATCTGCTCCATTTCCTTTATCAACTCCACCAACTCCAATCCTTTGGCAGAGGCAATATCATCTAGCGGTAATTTTCGGTCTACATTCTGTATAATATATAATTTTAAGGCCGAATTGGCTCCCGTACTCTTCACTACCAGATCATCTGGTCTTAAAATATCGTTTTCCTCTACATAAGAAGCGATTAGTTCCAAAAATGGTTTTCCATATTTCTTAGCCTTCCCTTCACCTACTCCATTAATATTAATAAGTTCTTCTAAGTTAATTGGATATTTTAAAGCCATATCCTCTAAAGAGGGATCTTGAAATACCACAAATGGAGGCACTCCTAGTTTTTGGGCCTGCCTCTTTCTAAGGTCCTTTAACATTTTTAATAACCTATCATCAGCCACTCCCCCTGCTGTTTTTGCTGCACTTACAATGGCATCATCGGACTCCTTGTTATACACATGGTCCATGGTCATCAGAAATGAGGTAGGCTTTATTAAAAACTCCTTTCCCAAAGGGGTTACATGAAGAATTCCATATTGTTCTATCTCCTTTTTCATCAAGCCTGCAACCAGCATTTGACGGATCAATGCCATCCAATATCCCTTATCCCTATCCTTTCCGATTCCAAAGAAATTCTTTTCCTCTGTTCTGTGAGAAGAAATCAAGGCATTAATCTTACCTGTCAAGGCCTTTACGACCTCCTTAGACTTAAATTTTTCACTGGTTCCTACAACCACCTGAATAACTTTGAGAACATCGTCCATGGCTTCCTGTTTCTCCTTGGGATTACGGATATTATCATCCATTTCCGCACCATCTCCGTTTACCTCGTCAAATTCCTCTCCAAAATAATGGAGTATAAATTTTCTTCGGGACATGGAAGTTTCTGCATAGGCTACAATTTCTTGAAGCAAGGCGTTTCCTATCTCCTGTTCAGCAACGGGTTTCCCGGACATGAATTTCTCCAATTTTTCTATATCCTTATAGGAGTAAAAAGCTAGGCAATGCCCTTCCCCTCCATCTCTACCGGCCCTTCCAGTTTCCTGATAATAACTTTCTATACTTTTAGGGATATCGTGGTGGATAACAAAACGTACATCTGGCTTATCTATTCCCATCCCAAAGGCAATTGTAGCCACTACAACATCTACATCCTCCATTAAAAACATATCCTGATGCTTGGACCTAGTCTTCCCATCGAACCCCGCGTGATAGGGTACCGCACTTACCCCATTTACCTGTAATACCTGAGCTAGCTCTTCAACTCTTTTGCGACTTAAGCAATATATAATACCGGATTTGCCCGAATTCTGTTTTACAAAACGGATGATATCCGCGTCCACATTTTGAGTTTTTGGGCGTACCTCGTAATAAAGATTAGGACGGTTAAAACTTGCCTTAAACACTTTAGCATCCCCGATACCCAAGTTTTTAATGATATCTTCCTGTACCTTTGGTGTAGCGGTAGCAGTAAGTGCTATTAAGGGAATACCATCACCAAGTCTTTGGACAATAGATTTTAGATTGCGGTATTCGGGTCTGAAATCGTGTCCCCATTCAGAAATACAATGCGCCTCATCTACGGCAACAAAGGATATTTTTTCACCCTGTAAGAAATCTACATACTCCTCTTTGGTCAAGGATTCTGGGGCAACGTACAGCAGTTTTGTTACGCCGTCGCTCACATCCTTCTTAACCTGTTTAATTTCCGTTTTGGTCAAGGAAGAGTTAAGAACGTGGGCTATACCTATTTCTGAAGAAATCCCCCTTATGGCATCTACCTGATTTTTCATCAGGGCGATCAAGGGGGAGACTACAATAGCAGTTCCCTCTTGCATCAACGCTGGAAGCTGATAGCATAGGGATTTACCACCACCTGTAGGCATAATAACAAAGGAATTTTTCCCTTGAACTATATTTTCAATAACACCTTCTTGTAGTCCTTTAAATTGGGAGAATCCAAAATACTTCTTTAGAGAGGCTCCTAAATCGATCTCATCCAAATTCATACCGTACTTTACCATTTTGTTCATATTTTTTGGGGGCAACATCAAAAGTAAGTTGATTAAGTTAAGTAATTTTCTGTTTAAAAATACCTATTTTGCAGAAATAAATTTCTTGAAATATAAAATATCCTATATACTTTAGTTTATGTAATTTTGCAGAATAAATATAAGACTTTCTTTTAGGAAATTCATCACATAATTTAATATTACTTTGAGCAACCATAAAGCTATACTGGCCATAGCAAAGAAAACTATTGAAATTGAGGCCGAGGCAATATATCACTTATCCTCTCTCTTAAACGATGATTTCTCCAAAGCCGTAGAATGTATTCGAACTTGCAAAGGTAGGGTTATTATTTCTGGTATCGGAAAAAGTGCCCTGATAGCCTCAAAAATCGTCGCAACCTTAAATTCAACTGGCACTCCTTCCATATTTATGCATGCGGGAGATGCCATACACGGTGATCTTGGTACAGTACAAGAAGATGATGTGGTAATCTGTATTTCTAAAAGCGGCAATACCCCTGAAATTAAAATGTTGGTCCCCCTAATTAAAAGCGGCAACAACAAATTGATCGGAATGACAGGGAATATTGACTCCTTTTTGGCTACCCAAGCAGATTATATATTGAACACCTATGTAGAAAAAGAAGCCTGCCCCAATAATTTGGCCCCAACTACCAGTACTACGGCACAATTGGTTATAGGGGATGCCCTGGCAATATGCCTATTGGAACTCAAGGGATTTAGCAGTAAGGATTTTGCAAAATATCACCCAGGTGGTGCCTTGGGCAAAAAACTCTATCTAAGAGTTGGCGATATTGCGAGTAAAAACCAAGTTCCAAAGGTTGACATAAAGAGTGATGTGAAATCAGTAATTGTGGAAATTTCCGAAAAAATGCTGGGCGCTACCGCTGTTATGGAAAACAACAAAATAGTGGGCATTGTGACCGATGGAGATATTAGACGGATGCTGAACAAATTTGATAATATTTACGGTTTAACGGCCAAAGATATAATGAGTAGCACTCCTAAAACAATAGCCGTAGACCATCTTGCCGTAAAGGCCCTTGAGCTGATGCAGGCTAAAGGAATTTCGCAATTATTAGCCGTAGATGGCGACAACTATAAAGGAATAGTACACTTACATAATTTAATTAACGAAGGAATAATATAATGGCGAAAAACAAAAAGACCCCAAATGAAATGTCGTTCTTGGACCACTTGGAAGAGTTAAGGTGGCATTTAATCCGCTCTACATTAGCCATTGTAAGTATTGGTAGTATCGCCTTTTTGATGAAGGACTTTGTTTTCGGTACTGTGATTTTTGGGCCTATGATGCCCAGTTTCCCGACCTATGAAGTTTTTTGCAATATGTCGAAATTGCTGGGTTTTAGTGAAGCATTTTGCAGCGCCGAACCACTATTTACTGTTCAGAGTAGGCAAATGTCCGAGCAGTTTTCCGCTCATATCTGGACCTCTATCTGGGCAGGTTTCATAGTAGGCTTCCCTTACCTATTATATGAATTGTGGAAATTTATCGCCCCTGGACTTTATGATAACGAAAGGCAAAATGCCAGAGGATTTATCTTTATTGCCTCTTCTCTTTTTTTTACGGGTGTCCTGTTCGGATATTATGTAGTAGCACCATTGTCCATTAACTTTTTAGGAGGTTATTCTATTAGCGATACCGTTATACGAGAAATAGATTTAAGCTCTTATATCTCTACGGTTAGAGCAGCGGTAATTGCATGTGGATTAATTTTCGAATTGCCGATAATTATTTATTTCTTAACCAAAATTGGTTTAGTTACTCCAGAAATACTAAGGAAATATCGAAAAATAGCCCTTGTAGCCGTATTGATCGTTTCTGCTGTAATTACCCCCCCAGATGTGGCAAGTCAAATTATTGTAGCTGTTCCCATTTTGATCTTATACCAAGTAAGTATTTATATTTCAAAAGTTGTTTTAAGAAGACAAGCCAAAAAAGAGAAAAAACGCAATGTCAAATCAAGTTAAGGAGTTTAACGAGTACCGAACCAAAATGAACGAAAAGATTTTGGGCGACAACAATAAACTAATAAAACGGATATTCAACCTAGACACCAATGCGTATGCCGCAGGTGCCTTGGATGTTAAAACCAAGGAACTTTTGGGTTTGGTGGCCTCTGCTGTGCTACGTTGTGACGACTGCGTTAAATACCACTTGGAAAACTCCCATAAAGAAGGAGTAAGCAAGGAAGAAGTTATGGAAACCCTAGGAATAGCCACCCTGGTTGGCGGTACAATTGTTGTACCCCATCTAAGAAGAGCCTATGAATATTGGGAGGAACTGGAAGATCAGCAAGGTTAAAAAAACAACAATTTCTTTTCCCTGAACAAGATAAGGGTTAGTTTTGGGGAATTGCACCAAAAAAATATGAAGCTAAGAGCAGAGAATATAATGAAGTCCTATCGGGGGCGACAAGTAGTTAAAGGAATTTCTTTGGAGGTAAACCAAGGCGAAATTGTAGGTCTACTGGGCCCAAATGGTGCCGGAAAAACCACTTCTTTCTATATGATAGTCGGCTTGATAAAACCCAACGGCGGAAAAATTTTTCTGGACAAAATGGAAATTACCAACTATCCAATGTACAAAAGAGCACAAAACGGTATTGGGTATCTGGCTCAGGAAGCTTCGGTCTTTAGAAAACTGAGTATTGAAAACAATATCTTAAGCGTGCTACAACTCACCAAATTGAGCAAAAAAGAGCAATTGATGAAGATGGAGTCGCTTCTCGAGGAATTTGGACTTGGACATATACGGAAAAGTAGGGGCGATCTATTATCGGGAGGCGAAAGAAGACGTACCGAAATTGCTAGGGCTCTTGCAACCGACCCGAAATTCATCTTATTGGACGAACCCTTTGCAGGCGTTGACCCTGTGGCTGTAGAAGATATTCAAAGGATTGTAGCCCAACTCAAGGATAAGAATATTGGCATCCTAATAACCGACCACAACGTACAAGAAACCTTGGCCATTACAGAGCGTTCTTATTTAATGTTTGAAGGAGGTATTTTAAAATCGGGAATCCCCGAAGATTTGGCTGCAGACGAAATGGTACGTAAAGTATACCTTGGACAAAACTTTGAACTTCGGAAAAAGAAATTAGATTTTTAGATCGGACTACACTTCCTATCAAATTCCTATTGAACCTACCCTACTATAATCACCCACTATTTTAAAGGGGGCCTTTGTATTCAATTTCCACATAAAATCCCTACCCACTATCTATTCGGGAAGTTTCTTGTTTGCCGTATTAGCAATAATCGAGCTAATGATATAAAAGGCAATTATTGCCGGGATGGCTATAAACCTCATAGTTAAAATAAGTACTAGACTTATTACGATAAATATATAACGCAAGGAGTTGTCCCTAAAACTCCAGTTTTTAAACTTTAACGCGAATAATTCTATAGGCGCATTCAATAAAAAGGTACTAAGTAGTGTGGTAACAATTAAAAAGCCTTCGCTCAAGATAATATCATTTAGCAGATCATTATTGTGATATATAAGAATTAAGGGAAAAGACAAGATTAACAAGGCATTAGCAGGTGTGGGTAGGCCTACAAAAGAAGACTCCTGATTCTCATCTACATTGAATTTTGCCAAGCGATATGCAGAACCTAAGGTGATTAAGAATCCAAGAAAGGGCAACCATGGCATATCCCAAGCACTTTCACCATTAGCCACAGAGACTTCTGAAGTTAATCCAATATTCCATCCCCCATGATGCGACATGTTTAACAATTGATACATTACAATTCCTGGCACCAATCCACTAGTAATCATATCCGCTAGGGAATCCAATTGCAGCCCCAGTTCGCTTTTTACATCTAAAACACGTGCGGCCAAACCATCAAAAAAATCGAAAAAAATACCTAAAAACACAAAGGCAGCTGCGATTTCCAATTGATTTTTTACCGCGAATACTGTAGCTATACAACCACACAATACGTTTAACAAAGTAATACTATTTGGAATATGCCTTTTCATATGTAGCTATTTATTGATTATTACCGGTCATATGCAAACTTGCCTGACGGCAGTCAGGTTCGCATACCTTCATTCATATTTGCGACCAATTTCCGGTTTTGCTCATTTCATAAGTTTAATTTTCAATATCTAATTTATTATGCCTGTCACACTAAATAGACCTTCATCGTCCGTCAGGACCAAGATAGAAAAACCGCTGTAAAAATACCATTTATTAAAAAATGCTGTTAAAATACATCCTCTTTTTTATAATACGATCGCCCAGTGTTCTTTAATCCCTTTATTTATTCGATATTTGTCCTAATTATTACCAATGACAGTGGTCTCGCTTTACAATATGCGGTTAAAAAATCAAATATTTTTATTCTTTTTCAGTATTTCCATATTTTGCTGGGCACAACAGGGTCATCTTTCCCCCAATGCCCAAATAAGCGTGCTTACTTGCGGATCTGGTGATGACCTATATACCACTTTTGGCCATAGTGCCTTTAGAGTACAGGATCCAGTCCAAGGTTTAGATGTGGTATACAATTATGGCACCTTTGATTTTGATCCCCCGATGTTCTACGTAGATTTTGCCATGGGGGATATGTATTACTCCTTGAGCAAACAAGATATGCCCTATTTCTTATACGCCTATGAACTAGAAAACCGATGGGTAAAAGAGCAACTATTAAAGCTTGGGGAATCTGAAAAAGACATCTTGTACCAGTTTTTAGAAACCAATCATCTGCCACAGAATCGGGATTATAAATACGACTTTTTTTACAATAATTGCGCGACAAAAATTGGAGATGTCCTTAAAGAAACTTTGGGCGACCAATTGTTATTTCATGAAGAACACCTTCAAGAAAAATACACTTTTAGGGAACTAATCCACCAAAACTTGACACTTAATTCTTGGTCCAGCTTTGGAATAGATTTGGCATTGGGCTCTGTAATCGACAAATCAGCGAATGCTAGAGAACATATGTTCCTTCCCCTTTATGTAATGAATCAGCTAAGCAACACCACCTTAGATGGGGCTGATCTAGTGAGTAGGGAACGGACTATTTTAAGCAGTAAGGAAAAAAAATCAGAGCAAACCTTCTTTACCACTCCCCTATTTTGGATTTTGGCGCTTATGTTATTTGTGTTGGCCATTACCTATTTGGACTATAAAAATAATGTACGTAGCCGGATCTTGGATTTTGGTTTGTTTAGTATTACTGGGCTAGCGGGTATATTGTTACTCTTTTTATGGTTTTTCACCGACCATACAGCTACTGCCAATAATTTTAATGTCTTATGGGTATTTCCGTTAAATACTATTGTAGCCTTTATTATCCTTAAAAAAAATATAAAGAATTCATGGTTGCCAAACTATCTATTACTACTCTTGGTAATGGTACTATTGACCGCAATTTTATGGATCTTTAATATTCAGTCTTTTTCCCCACTAATTATTCCCTTACTGTTAATGTTTGGAATAAGATATTTTTTTCTGTGGAACTATTTTCAGCAACAAATCCGTTTAAAATAAAATTACAAATGAATCTTCTCACTGTAGAAAACCTATCCAAATCTTTTGGCGAACTGACTCTTTTTTCCAATCTTTCCTTTGGAATCAACAAGGATCAAAAAATTGCCTTTATCGCTAAAAATGGGAGTGGAAAAACCTCCATATTAAATATATTATCGGGTAAGGATTCCTCGGATACCGGCCAAGTGAACATACGCAAGGGCATTCGGATTTCATTTTTGGAACAAGAACCAGACCTAAATCCCGACCTGACTATTGAAGAGACTATTTTTGCTTCGGACAACGAGGTCTTAAGGGTCATTCAAAGATATGAGCACGCTTTAATTAACCCCGAGGATGCAGATGCGTACCAAAAGGCATTCGAGGCAATGGAACGCTATGACGCATGGGATTTTGAAACCCAATACAAACAAATTCTATTTAAATTAAAATTAGAGGATCTCTCCATAAAGGTCAGCCTATTGTCTGGGGGACAAAAGAAGCGTTTAGCATTGGCAAATGCATTGATCAACCGTCCAGACCTACTTATCTTGGACGAACCTACCAACCATTTGGACCTAGAGATGATCGAATGGCTAGAGCAGTATTTTGCCAAGGAAAACCTAACCTTATTTATGGTGACCCACGACAGGTATTTTCTAGAACGGGTATGTACCGAAATCATAGAACTAGACAACGGGCAATTATACTCTTACAAGGGGAATTACTCCTATTATCTAGAAAAAAAAGAGGCCAGAGTAGAACAAGAGGTGGTGGAACAGCATAAATCAAAACTCCTATTTAAGAAGGAGTTGGACTGGATGCGTAGACAGCCAAAGGCCCGTACTACCAAATCTAAATCTAGGATCGATGATTTTAAGGATATAAAAGAGAAGGCCAATATGCGCAGAAACGATCATGAGATCCAATTGGAAATCAGTATGGAGCGTATGGGTAGCAAAATTGTTGAGCTCCACAAGATCTCAAAATCATATCCCAATAAACCTATTTTAGATAATTTTGAATACAATTTCCTAAAGGGCGAACGTATAGGGATCATCGGAAAAAATGGTACTGGAAAATCGACTTTCCTAAATATATTGACTGGCAGGGATCAACCCGATCATGGGAAGGTCATTATTGGGGAGACCATTAAATTTGGGTATTACACCCAAAATGGTATTACTATAAAAGAGGGACAGAAAGTAATTGATGTCATCAGGGAATACGGGGACTACATCCCACTTTTAAAGGGAAGGCAAATATCTGCCCAACAATTGTTGGAGCGCTTTCTGTTTGATCGAAAAAAACAATACGATTTTGTTGATAAACTAAGCGGTGGAGAACGAAAACGCCTCTACCTATGTACGGTTCTTATCCAAAATCCTAATTTCCTGATTTTGGATGAACCTACCAACGATCTGGATATTGTGACTCTAAATGTGTTGGAAAGTTTCCTATTGGATTTCCCTGGTTGTCTCTTGGTGGTCTCCCACGACCGTTATTTCATGGATAAGATTGTAGACCATTTATTTGTATTCAGAGGCGATGCAGAAATAGAAGATTTCCCAGGAAACTATTCCGATTTCAGGGCCTACGAGGATAGTAATGAACAAGACAATAGGGCGGCCAAACAAAAGGAAAATGAATTAAAAAACTCCAAAAGCAGCTGGAAGGAGCCAGATAACGCCAAGAAACTCACCTTTTTAGAACAGAAGGAATACAAGCAATTAGAAAAAGATATTAAAAAGCTGGAAGCTGAAAAAGTAGCTCTCCAGAATAAATTTACGGATGGTAGCCTTTCCGGTGATAAAATTGCGGAACTATCCATCCAACTAAAGGAAATGACAGAAAACATAAACAAAAAAACAGAACGATGGTTCGAGCTTTCAATGTTCGATAACGCTTAAGAATCCAAACCAAAGGATACATTTTAGATCAAAACGGGGATAATGGGAATGTTCTACAGTCTTTTATCACATATAAAATTTTGGCTCACTGCCACCAATCAACACGGTGTGCATTCCCCGTTTGTCTATAGATTTGTAACCAAATGTTTATATCATCCACGTCATTACAAGACGTCAAAATCCATTGGAATTCCACTTAGGACCCTAGCCTACTTCACTGTCAAGAAAGTGCAATTGATTACTGATAACAGGGAAATTGAAAATCAATTATCCATAAATGGAATTTCTATATCAGATACCCCCACAACCTTCATTTATCTAGATTCCCTAAACGAAACCACTATTGAAAAATACGTGACAGGAAATTTAAGGGCCACTAACGATACCATCATTTATATACCGCAAATTTATAGGGATGTAAAAAGGAACAAATTGTGGCAAACTCTAGTGGAATTGGAAGTTGTACAAGTAAGTCTGGATATGTATTACGGTGGGTTACTCTTTTTTAAAAGGGAGCAAGCAAAGGAGCACTTTAAAATTAGAGTTTAATCCCGTAAATTTATTGCGCGATAAGAAATTGCTAAATTTGGTTTTATGGACTACACTATATATATTGTCTTGGCCGTACTTGGATTGGTTTTCTTTATGTCCCAAGGGTTGACCAGAAAAAAAAAGAAGAATCGAAAATCTAAAAGCTTTATGGAAGGCTATTCCAAAGAGGACCGTAAGAATGACAAGGAATCCTGAGCGCTGTGTTTAAATATGAGCAACTAGCATCCATTGCTTTACACACCAACGGCTCCATCATGATAGATGCAATCCTTATTTTAGACATGCATCAATAGTTAACATTGCCTTTGCTTTTTAAGGACATTTTCAATCTACTCAATATCAAAAATGAAAAAATGAAAATATACACCAAAACTGGGGACGATGGTACTACAGGACTATTTGGGGGTACCCGTGTTCCCAAGCATCATATCCGAATAGAGAGCTACGGTACCATTGACGAATTAAATTCATGGATAGGCTTAATCAAGGACCAAAAGATAGATCCCTTCTCCGAGAAAGTCTTGGAGACTATTCAAGATAAACTCTTTACCATAGGCGCTTTGTTGGCTGTAGATCCAAAAAAAGAAAAACTAAAAAACGGAAAAGACCGCTTAAACATTCCTAAAATAGACCCCAGCGATCTGGAATTATTAGAAAAAGAAATTGATCGAATGGAGCAAAACTTGGCACCCATGACCAATTTTATACTTCCAGGTGGACATCCAACCGTGTCTTATTGTCACATTTCTAGGACTATTTGCCGAAGGGCAGAACGTCTGGTGTCTCAACTCAACCAATCATCCTCCGTAGACCCAAATATATTGGCCTATATTAACCGACTTTCAGATTATTTATTTGTATTGGCACGAAATTTATCACAATTCCTTAAGGTAGAGGAGGTTAAGTGGATTCCCAACAAAAATGATCGTTAAAACGCATCAAATTTTTAAAAAAAAAGAGTGAAAATAACTTAATGTTAATAAAATAATTATATTTTACGGAAAATCATTTGGCTATTACATTTTAAAAATTACTTTTGCAAAAATTATAACACACAATTGCGATGTATTGGACATTAGAATTAGCATCCTATTTGAGCGATGCGCCTTGGCCAGCGACCAAAGACGAATTGATAGATTACTCTATTAGAACCGGCGCTCCTTTGGAGGTTGTAGAAAATCTACAATCCATGGAAGAAGAGGGTGGGGAGATATATGAGTCAATTGAAGAAATTTGGCCAGACTACCCTACAGAAGAAGATTATCTTTGGAACGAGGACGAGTATTAAAATATTAACGGAATTACAACACAAAAGTCTCATCAGAGGCTTTTTTTTTACGTAATTTTGAAATTATTTATTCTTACATCCAAACCTAGTAATAAAAACATATTGTGCTTGGTGAATCCAGTGCAAATTCGAAAACCTTCTACAGGGTTTTTCATTAATAACAGTATATATTATGAATTTTTTAAATTCCATTATAAAGGCATTTGTAGGCGATAAGTCCCAGAAAGACGTAAAAAATCTTCAACCTATAGTAGATCAAGTAAAGTCCTTTGAATCAGAATTGGAAAAACTATCGCATGATGAGCTTCGCGAAAAGACCAATTATTTTAGAATCAAAATAAAGGAGGCATCTAAAGTAAACCAAGAGCAGGTAAACAAGCTTATGGACGAGGTTAAAATTTCCACGGACATTGATAAGAACGAGGATCTGTATGGGGAAATCGACAAATTAAAAGAGGAAATATACACCACTTCTGAGGCAATACTCAGTGACATTCTTCCCGAAGCATTTGCCGTAGTCAAAGAAACCGCAAAACGATTTGCAAACAATGAGACCATAACGGTAACTGCATCCGAATATGACAGACAATTGTCAGGTTCCAAGGATTATGTCACCCTAAGCGAGGATCAGGCCATTTGGAGAAACTCTTGGGATGCAGCGGGAAAGGAAGTTACTTGGGACATGGTCCATTATGACGTTCAATTAATTGGAGGGATAGCGCTACATCAGGGCAAGATTGCAGAAATGCATACTGGGGAAGGTAAAACCTTAGTGGCTACTCTACCCCTTTATCTCAACGCCCTTAGTGGGAATGGTGCTCATTTAGTTACCGTAAACGACTATTTAGCAAAAAGGGATAGCGCCTGGATGGCCCCTATATTTGAATTTCATGGGCTTTCCGTAGACTGTATCGATAAGCATCAGCCCAATTCCGACGGTAGAAGATCGGCCTATAATGCGGATATTACCTATGGCACTAACAACGAATTTGGTTTTGATTATTTAAGGGACAATATGGCCCATACTCCATCGGACCTAGTTCAAAGACCGCATAATTATGCCATTGTGGATGAGGTGGATTCCGTTCTTGTGGATGATGCACGTACCCCTTTGATCATTTCTGGTCCTGTTCCCGAGGGAGATCGTCATGAATTTAATGAACTTAAGCCGAAAGTTGGCGATATCGTAAATAAACAAAAGGCATATCTGACCGGAGTTTTGGCAGAAGCCAAGAAATTAATTTTAGAGGGAAATACCAAAGAAGGCGGATTCCTACTGTTAAGAGTATTCAGAGGCTTACCAAAAACCAAGGCCTTGATCAAATTCCTAAGTGAAGAAGGTGTTAAACAGTTACTGCAAAAGACAGAGAACTTTTATATGCAGGACAACAACAGGGAAATGCCTAAGGTAGACGAGGAACTTTGGTTTGTAATCGATGAAAAAAACAATCAGATAGAACTTACTGAAAAAGGAGTTGAATACCTCTCCGGAGACGGTGAAAAAGATTTCTTTGTGATGCCGGACATAGGTAGTGAAATCGCCAAAATAGAAAATCAGGAGCTTGAGATCAATAAGGAAGCGGAACTAAAAGAAGAGTTGTTTAAAGATTTCGCCATTAAGAGCGAAAGGATTCATACAATGAACCAGTTGCTAAAAGCATATACCCTTTTTGAAAAGGATGTGGAATATGTGGTAATGGAAAACAAGGTAATGATCGTAGACGAGCAAACCGGGCGTATCATGGATGGCCGTAGGTATTCAGATGGACTGCACCAAGCTATTGAGGCCAAGGAAAACGTAAAGATCGAGGCAATGACCCAGACCTTTGCTACGGTAACTCTTCAGAACTATTTCAGAATGTACAGTAAACTTTCTGGGATGACGGGAACCGCCATTACCGAAGCAGGTGAATTCTGGGAAATATACAAGTTGGATGTAATGGAAATTCCGACCAACAGACCTATTGCCCGTGATGACAGACAGGATTTAATCTACAAGACCAAACGGGAAAAGTACAACGCCATAATAGACGAGGTTACCAAAATATCACAATCGGGTAGACCGGTATTAATCGGGACCACCTCGGTAGAAATATCGGAATTACTTTCACGAATGTTGACCATAAGAAAGGTGCACCATAATGTCCTTAACGCAAAATTGCACAAGAAAGAGGCAGATATTGTTGCGGAAGCAGGTCATGCAGGAATAGTCACCATTGCCACCAACATGGCAGGACGAGGTACGGATATCAAATTAAGTTCCGAGGTTAAGAAAGCGGGCGGCTTGGCTATCGTAGGTACAGAGCGCCATGATTCCCGTAGGGTAGATAGGCAGTTAAGAGGTAGATCTGGACGACAAGGTGATCCAGGAAGTTCGCAATTTTATGTGTCCTTGGAAGACAACCTAATGCGTTTGTTCGGTTCAGACAGGGTCGCAAAGATGATGGATAAAATGGGATTGGAAGAAGGTGAAGTAATTCAGCACTCCATGATGACCAAGTCTATTGAGCGGGCACAGAAAAAAGTAGAAGAAAACAACTTTGGCGTACGTAAAAGACTGTTGGAGTATGATGATGTAATGAACGCGCAAAGGGAGGTAGTCTATAAGAGAAGGCGACATGCACTACAAGGAGAGCGTTTAAAGGTAGATATTGCCAATATGATCTACGATACTTGTGAGGTAATCGTTGATACCAATAAAGGAGCTAGCGACTACAAAAATTTTGAGTTTGAGCTCATTAAATATTTTTCCATTACCTCCCCTATTAGTGAAGACGACTTCGCAAAGATGGGCGTGATGGATATTGCAAACGTAATATACAAGTCGGCCTACGAGTACTACCAAAACAAAATGGAGCGCAACGCAGCCATTGCATTTCCCGTTATAAAAAACGTATATGAGGACAATGCCAATAAATTTGAAAGAATTGTAGTTCCCTTCACAGATGGAATAAAATCCTTGAACGTGGTTACCAACCTTCAGGAGGCCTATGATTCTAACGGAAAACAATTGGTAACCGATTTTGAGAAGAACATTTCCTTGGCCATCATTGATGATTCCTGGAAGACCCACCTCAGAAAAATGGACGAATTGAAACAATCTGTTCAATTAGCTGTTCACGAACAAAAAGACCCCTTACTAATCTATAAGTTTGAAGCTTTTGAACTCTTTAAAGCAATGATCGAAAAGGTGAACAAGGAAATAGTTTCCTTTTTGTTTAAAGGGGAATTGCCCAATCAAAGTAATGAAATTCAGGAAGCTAAAAACGTTAGCAGACCTAAGGAGAACTTAAAGACCTTAAAGGAAGAAATCCCCAATAGTGATGAAATGGCAGCTCAAAGCAGAGCTGTGGGACAAAATCAGGGTCGTAGAGCACAAGTAACGGAAACAATTATCCGGGAAAAGGCTAAAATTGGAAGAAATGAAAAGATTACTATAAAAAATGTGATGTCTGGTGAAAGTAAAACCGTAAAATACAAGCAGGCTGAACCCCTATTAAACAAGGGAGAATGGGTCATTATAGAGGACTAACCCAATAAGCATTACTGAATTAAACAGTTATAAGCGCGACAATTATAAGATTGTCGCGCTTTTTTTATGGATTTTTAATATATTTATAGATAATAGGTGTTTACTTATGCTACAGGTGGTTTAATGGACAAAGACCAGTCTTAGCATCCGTAGGGCTAGAAATCTCATTTTATAAAGTGCTCAGCACATATACATTGCTTATTTAGTTACAAATTCATACCCAACAGAATTTGACCAAAGTTTAAAATTAGCAAAATTGGATATGAAATATACCATACTCTAATTCAAACGTTTACAATTACTAATATTAACCACCAATAACCATATATAGAGATGCGTCTACCCATGAGCGATCTTTACCGTTTAAAGGATAAAATCCAACTAACCTTACGAGTAAATTATATCTCATCCGTTCTCTGTATTCTTTTTGGGTTGGTATGCTTTTTCATCCTAAAGATTACCGAAGTAATTCCACATGTTTTTTTGGGTTATGGTGTTCTTAACTTACTAAACACTACTCTTTTCTATAGGCATAAATCCCTTACACTTACCTATAATATTACCTCAATAATGGCCTTAGCAACCTCCATAACTGTTACCTTGTATAGTGGAGGAATAAACAGTCCCTTCATTTTTGTATTGGCGTTGATCGTATTTGCGGGGTATATCACTACCCAGACTTATGGTAGGGTTTATTTAAATCTAAACCTCCTAATCATTATATTGATTTACTCCCAGAGTGTGGTGCAATTTAATTTTACCGACAATGTGATTCCAGTTGGGAGCAGAAATCTCTTCAGTCTATTTAGCATCCTTTTTTCGGTTTATATGCTGGGAAGTGTTTTGGGTAAAAACCTGCTTAAGGCCCATCATGAACTTCACAAAATTAAAAAAGAAAATGAAATAAGTATCATAGAAAAAGACACCCTGCTTAAGGAAATCCACCATAGGGTAAAGAATAATCTTCAAACTGTATCGAGCTTACTTAGTCTCCAATCTAGAAGCACTGAAGACATGAAAGTTAAAAGTCTCATAAAAAGTAGCCAAAATCGGGTGATTTCAATGGCCATGGTTCATGAAATGTTGTATATGAGAAAAGACCTTTCTAAAATTGAATACAAGTCCTATGTAAAAGAATTGGGAGATTATTTGGTAAGGTCGTTTAAGGGGACTAATAATAATATCACTTTAAATATTAATATCCCAGAGGTAAAATTAGGAATTGATACGGCCATACCCTTGGGACTACTCATCAATGAGGTGGTCACCAATGCCCTGAAATACGGAATTAAGGATGAAACTCCAGGTGAAATTTATATTGAAATAAAAAAAACAAACCCCAATGATTATCTATTGTACATAGGGGATAACGGTTGCGGTTTTCCCGAGGACACCGACTTCAAGGATTTGCAGTCCCTTGGACTTAAGCTTATCCATAATTTAGCCAGACAACTTAGGGGAAGCATAACTAGAGACACTTCCAAACAAGGGGCCAACTATATTATAGGCTTCTCTGAGGTAAATCATCAATTCGACCCAAATCAAAGCACATCAGTCTAAACCAACCTACTAATAACTACAGCAAACAGATATATTTAAGAATTATAATTTGGCGAAATAATTTTTGACTAAGCCAATCTTGCCTTGTTTAATTTTGTAGAGAAAGACAATGCTCTTTTTATTGTAGAATTCTTGAACTTATACAAACGGGTAACACTATTGTAACTACTCACTACAACCTCTTGGGAGTTGTACTTTTCAATGCCCTCAGTTAAGATTAAAACCTTAACTTCCTCATTTACCTTTTGGCCCTGTGCAGACATTCCAATAAAAAGAACAAAAATTAAGGTTGCGATGGTTTTCATTATATTCGGTTTATTTCATAAATATAACGTCCAACACAGGCAACTACTGGTCAAAAAACGTTTAACCTCCTTATTTTTCGGTGTGTGACAAATAGAACGATAAGGTGTAAAAAAAAGCAGGTAACGGTTAATGGGAGCAAATCCTGTTATCGGATTAAAATCACTTTAATCGATGATTTTTATTGGTTTTAATTGGCACAATTTCAGTCTTTATATAGAGGTGCAAGGAATTTCAGCATTTCTAGTTTTGTGATATGGTATTGAGCCAAATCAAAGACAAGCCTATATTTACACTACTTTAAAACTATTAAAAATAATTTCGTAAGTATTTATGTTCCTTACATACTAATAGGAAAGTCTGCTCGGAATGACTAAAGTTAATTACCTCAGGGTAAACCCATGAGGCATCGGAAGGAAACTACCGATAACATTTAGACGCCCGCATGAACAGAACGGGCAGGCAAGCGTTGAAGCATTCAAATCTCACTCAGTAGGTAAAAGTTACTGTAATTTAATACTATGGTTTCAAAAAATTGAAAATATAAAAACATGAAAAAAAAGATTGAGAAATTTAAATTAGCACGTTTTCTCCTATTATTGGTCGTGGGCTTTGTCACTTTGGGATGTTTGTCTAACACCAAATCGAATAAAAAGTCCACAAACCTGTCCTCTACCCAATCTAAAAACCTACAAGACCTAGAAACCGCCTATTTTGCGAGCGGATGCTTTTGGTGCGTAGAGGCTATTTTTGAGAGTATAAAAGGCGTGCATGAGGTAGTGTCTGGCTACGCTGGCGGTAAGGAGCCTAACCCTACCTATGAAGAAGTAGCCTATGGCAGAACCACCCATGCGGAAGCCGTAGCAGTGTATTACGACCCAAAAGTAATCTCGTATAAAACCTTAGTAAAAGTTTTTTTTGGCTCCCACGATCCCACTACACTAAATAGACAAGGCCCAGACAGGGGTGCCCAATATCGATCTATTGCCTTTTATAAAACCGATTTGGAAAAGAAAATCATAACCGACTATATTTCTAAATTGAAGCACGAAAACGTATATACTTCTCCTATTGCAACAGAGGTAAAACCTTTTACCATTTTTCACGACGCCGAGGACTACCATCAGGATTATGAGAAAAAACACCCCGATAATGCCTATATCAGAAATGTTTCTGTTCCTAGACTAAAAAGATTTCAGCAAAAGTTTCCAGAATTATTGAAAGAAGAAAACCACTGATCACTACATTTAATATAATCATAAGGCGACTTCAACAAGTCGCCTTTTTTATTGGCAAACGGGAATTATTAATCATTTTTATTTATCTTCAGAAATTAAAAGATCAAATAAGCCAACTACAATGAAATCAAAATCAAAAAATTACACCCCCATTTTTGCTATTCTTTTACTTTCCTTACTCATTACTTCCTGTTCAGAATCGAAGAAAGACAACACGCCTTGGACAAGTTTGTTTGATGGTACCACTTTAAACGGTTGGAACCAAAAAGGCGGTGAAGCCAATTACACTGTGAAAGACGGGGCCATAATTGGAACCACAGTCCATGGAACTCCCAATTCCTTTATGGCAACCGATAAGATGTATGACGATTTTATTCTGGAACTGGAGTATAAAGTAGATTCTACTATGAATTCTGGTATTCAGATCAGAAGCAATAGCATTCCCTACTACCAAAACGGGAGGGTACATGGGTATCAAATAGAAATTGACCCATCTAAAAGAGCATGGAGCGCAGGCATCTATGATGAGGGAAGGCGAGGTTGGTTAAATCCGTTAGACAACAACCCAGAAGCACAAAAAGCGTTTAAACAGAACGACTGGAACCATTATAGGATAGAGGCTATTGGCGACACCATTAAGACTTGGATTAACGGAGTAGCTGCTGCTTATTTGATAGATGATAAGACTGCAAGTGGATTTATAGCCCTTCAGGTACACAGTATCGGAAAAAATAAAACCGAAGGCACTCCCATAATATGGAAGAATATTAAAATTCTAACAGAAGACCTAGGAACCTATTCCAGAAAATCACCCTTGAACCCAATAACCACCAAGAATACGCTTAGCGTAGATGAAAAAAAGAACCATTGGAAACTATTATGGGACGGGGAAACCACCCAAGGTTGGCGAGGAGCGCGTTTGGATGCTTTTCCTGAAAAAGGTTGGGAAATTAAGGACGGGGTACTCACCGTATTACCATCGGGAGGAGAAGAGTCTGCTGCAGGTGGCGATATTGTCACTACCGACCTCTACGGTGATTTTGAGTTAAAGGTCGATTTTAAACTTACCGAAGGCGCCAACAGTGGTATAAAATATTATGTAGATACCGACATCAACAAGGGACCGGGTTCCTCTATTGGACTGGAGTATCAAATCTTAGATGATGAACGCCATCCAGATGCCAAAAAAGGCAACCATGAGGGCAGCAGAACCGTTGCCTCCCTCTACGATCTTATTCAGGCAGATCCAAATAAGCCTATTCATCCAATCGGGGAATGGAACACCGCCCACATAAAATCTATCAACAACCATGTAGAACATTGGTTAAATGGCACAAAAGTGTTGGAGTATGAACGCAAAAGCCCTGATTACCGAAAATTGGTAGCCGAAAGCAAGTATGTAAAATGGCCTGTATTTGGGGAAAGCGACGAAGGACATATCCTTCTACAAGATCATGGAGATAAGGTATCCTTCAAAAACATTAAGATCAAACCTATCAATAATCAGGAATAAATGGGCAGTAGAAGAAACTTTATCAAAAAAACTGCGGCAGGGAGTGCAGCGGTTACCATGGGGGGATTAATCCTACCCAATATGAGTTACGCAAATATTTTGGGAGCAAACGACCGATTAAATGTAGCGGTAATTGGGGTTAGAAGTAGGGCCAAGGCCCATATTGTGGCCATACACCAAGATCCCAATGCTAAAATCATATACAATTGTGATGTAGATGACGTTATAATTGCCGAACACAATGAGTGGTGCCAAAAAAATATTGGGTATATCCCAAAGGTAGAAAAGGATTTTCGAAAAATATTGGACGATAAAAAGGTCGATGCTGTCTTTATTGCCACTCCCGAACATTGGCACGCTCCTATGGCCATTATGGCATTACAAGCCGGAAAACATGTATATGTAGAGAAGCCTTGTAGCCACAACCCACATGAAAATGAATTGCTTTTGGCCGCACAAAAAAAATATGGCAAAAAAGTGCAAATGGGCAACCAGCAGCGATCTGCACACAGTTCCATATTGGCTGTAAAAGAAATTAAGGAAGGAATAATTGGAGAAGTCTATAAAGGGGAAGCCTATTATTCCAACAACCGAGGATCTATTGGCACTGGAAATACGATAGACGTCCCCAAAACTTTGGATTGGGATCTCTGGCAGGGACCTGCTCCTAGGGAAAAATACCGGGACAATATTCACCCTTACAATTGGCACTGGTTCCGCAGCTGGGGAACAGGTGAAATACACAACAACGGAACGCATGAGATAGATGTGTGTCGGTGGGCTCTTGGAGTGGACTTACCTGATAGTGTTACTTCCTATGGCGGCAAATACACTTATGAGGACGATTGGGAGTTTGTGGACAACCAACAGGTAACCTTTAAATATGGCGCTGATAAATTCATCAGCTGGACAGGTCATAGTCGCGGCCTAATAAAACCAGATCAACCAGGAAGAGGAGCTACCATATACGGAAGCAAAGGAATGATAACCCTTTCTAGAAACGCCTATGAATTGTACAACTTGGACGGAAGTCTGATCAAAAAAGTGGAAGAGGGTGTTGAAAGCGCCACAACCAATACACAAGGGATGGGAGGATTAGACGTTAACCACGTTCATAACTTCTTTGACGCCATTAGAGAAGACAAGATTCAGAACTCCCCTATTTCTGATGCAAGTATCTCTACCATGCTCTGCCACCTTGGTAATATAGCACAGGACGTTGGCAGGACTATTAATATAGATACGGCGACTGGAAGAATCAATAATGACGCTGAAGCCATGTCCCATTGGAAAAGGGAATATGAACAAGGATGGGAACCTAAAATATAATAAGACTATACAGACTTGCAATACGGGCAGCTTATTTGCCCTTATTGCAATTTAATATCGCTGTATTTAGAATTTATAACAATAGATTTTCCACTATCCTTTTTCCCGTTATACCCCTTGTATGAGGTGCTATAACCATTTTTATTTTTTTGCAGGCCTAGATCCTTGGGGAATTCAACCTTTGAATTGGAGCTGTTAACCACAATATTATAAGCCGTTGTAGGTAAATTACAACGCAGTTCGGCATTTTGGAGCTGAATTTCCAGATCTTCAAAGTCTTTGGAAACGGCGTTGATGCTCAACGGACCAAAATCATTTTTAATAACAGCTTTAGACAATAATGACTCGATCGTAACATCGGAAAAAGTAGCGTTCAACCTTAGGTTGCCCACCTCCTTGATATGAACCCTCTCAGAATAATCGGTCTTCAACTCGCCATAGTTCCATTTCTGAACGCTAACCGGGGAATAAGAGGCGTTAATAGATGTTTTATCGCCGTCTATAGTAGATGCCAATAAGGTTGCATAGGATAAAGTAGCGCTTATATTATTGGTGTTTTCGGCCAACTTAACCTCCCCATGTCTTACATTCATTATTATTTTGGTGGATTTTGGTAATTTTATCTTAATCGTCTTCTTGATCTTATAGTTCCTGTGATCTCCTTTATCCGAGAAGTAAAAAATATTAGGTCCCTGCCGGTGTTTATCGCCCATTTCAAACAATTCTTCTCGCTTCAACTTAAGCGAATCCCGTTCTAAAACCATTTTTTTGTGTTGATTCCTATCTCTTTGCTCACGCCTTTTTAATTCCATTTCCTCCCCGCGTTGACTGCGAGCCTCTTCCATTACTTCTTTTCGTTTTTCCTGTGCCTCCTGCATTTTCCCAATGCGTTCCTGTATTGCTTCTTGCCTTTCTTCAACTCTTTCCTGACGTTTTTCCCTTATTTCCTCCCGCTTGACTTCCATTCGCTTACCCCATTCTTCCAACTTATCTTGATACTCCTTGCTAAAGCTTTTATCAAATTCCTTTTTCCATTCTTTCATATAAGCTTCCCCATCCTTTTTGTAAGCCTCATAATCAAAATGTTGAATATTCATCGGCGGCATTGGAGGTATTTCCATAATTTCCGGAATCATGGGCAAGGCTGAAATCTCTATCTCATGTTCATTCCAATCGAGGTCGTCCAAAATATCGATATCAAGATTCCTAAAACTATCCGCATCAAAAGCAAGTAGTTGGCGATGCTTGGACCCAGTACTTATCTCTATTTTCTTACTGTTTCCAATAATTTTAATGGGAATATTAGTGAAATTAGCCTCCACTTCCTCAGGGGTTGCACCTTCTATTTCTATGACTGCCACAATATCTATTTCATTCCTGTTCCATGTTTCAAATTCTATATCGGCATAACTGGTAATAATTTCCAAAACCGCATCATTGCCAATATTAAAATTCTCATGGATTGTTTTTGTTCTTTTCTGGGCATATGCTCCGCTACTTCCAACTAAGATGTACATGGCCGCAACAGCCATAATTATATTTTTCATTTCGTTTTATTTATGGTATTTCTTTAAATACTAGTCATAGCGTTATCGTTGTCCGACCCGCTATTCTGGGCTTTCAATTCGATTAATTTATCTTTCAATTTGCGCAATAACTGTAACCGCAATTGTAAATTTTTTATAAGTGCCGATATGGTCTGATCATTGGGACCTATTTCATTTAATTCTCCATTTAAAACTTTATATTCATTATTCAGTTCTTCCATGCGCTCCATAAAGCTATCGATCAAAATTTTATTGCGATCGGAGATTTCCAAATGGGACAGCTCCATATTGATATTGGCCATATAATAGTTCTCTAACTTTTTTAGATCTGGGGAGAGGTCTCCTAAAGAAATAGCTGACCCTACCGGCAACACCTTTTCACTATCCACCACCCTTGTATTAAGTGTTCCATTTTGTTGGACATTTAGTAAAAAATAAGTTCCCAAACCCATTAGGAGCACTAATGCCGCCGCAATTTTAACCCATGGAAAAACAGATCTTTTGGCGCTCGGCAATTCCTTTTCCAAGCGTTCCAAGAAACGCTTCTCATGGCCAGCCTTCATGATATATTCCCCTGACTGGTCCAAATCTGTAAACATTTTTCTAAGATCCTGTGACATACTTGTTCGCTTATATTAGTTGCTTTAATTGTCCTTTGCCTCGCAATAATCTAGTCCTACAGGCAGTAGTACTAATGCTCAAAATTTCAGAAATCTCACTGTGATCATACCCCTCTAACAAAAACAATTGCACTACGTTTCTATATTTATCCGGTAATTTAGTTATCGCAATCATTACCTCCTTATATTGTACGCCATCGCTAACCGTCCAATCCTCATCTAGGGTTACTCCCATATACCCTTCCTTCAACTCCACTACTTTTAATTGCTTGGTTTTTAGAAAATCGAGGCTTTTGTTGATTACAATTTTTTTTAACCAGGCACCAAAAGTAACTTCCCCCTTGTATTGATCCATTTTTTGGAATGCCTTTATAAAGGACTCCTGCAAAACATCCTCGGCGTCGTCCGCATTTTTCACATATCTCATGGCAACACAAAACATCCCCTGGCAATATTGCCGGTATAATTTTAATTGCGCTTTACGATCATTGCGCTTGCATTGTTCTACAATATCGATTTGTAACATTAGGCCAGTTTCGTTACTTGGTTAAGGTTGCCGGATAACATTCTTGAAAATTTATAAACTCCAAAACTGTTCTTCTTTTGCTTAAAGGACGAAGGAATAATTCCTGTGTTGCAAAAAAGTGTATTTTTATGTTTAATTAAAAAGGGAACACATTGAATCAAGTTACGATAAAAAACAATTTCATTACCCTTACGGTACTAGATTACGGGGCTATCATACAAAAACTCATCCTTAAGAATAAAGACGGGAATGATATTAATGTAGTAGTTGGTTTTGAGGAACCAGAGCGCTACCTAACAGACAATAAATCCCTTGGCGCCTGTATTGGACGTTATGCTGGGAGAATTTCCAATAGTAGCTTTACCATTGATGGAACCGACTATCCTTTATTTGCCCACAATGGGGTGCATTTACACGGTGGAAAAGAGGGATTTGGAAAAAAAATATGGAAGATTGATAAAGTTCATGACGGAGAAAATCCGTTTGTCACCCTAACTTATAATAGTATGGATATGGAAGAAGGGTATCCTGGCAATCTTGCTGTTACCCTAACCTATAAATTAATGGATTCGTCCTTACATATAATCCACCAAGCAACAACAGACAAGGCAACTCCAGTAAACCTTACCAATCACTCCTATTTTAATTTGGATGGGGAGGTTAAATTGGATCATTACGACTTAAGAATGCCCTGTTCTGAATTTTTAGAACTCGATCCACAACTGATGCCAACGGGGGAAGTAGTCTCCGTTAAAGGTACGAACTATGATTTCCTGGAACGGAAAAAAATTGACCAGACTCGTTTTGACACACCCTTTGTTCTAGATTCCAGTTTACGGTTCAACACCAAATTGTCTTCCAATAAATCGGGCATTTCCATGGAAGTGATTACCGATCAACCTGCGATGGTGGTATATACCCCCCCTGAATTTGCCGCAATTTGTTTTGAAACACAGAATTTCCCAGATGCACCCAATCAACCTAGCTTCCCTAACAGCATTTTAAATCCGGGAGAAACTTATCACAATGGAACGGAATATAGATTTGGTTTCGTAAATTAGGAACACGTATAACCAATAACCCACTTGTTATGAAATTCCTAAAATGGCTCTTAATTTTAATTGTGGTGCTTGTATTAGGCTTTTTCCTTGGGGGAAAATCCTATTTAATTGAACAGACCAAAAAGAACAGTCCAGAGAAAACAGCCACCTATAATAAAAATGGAATGGACCTTATTGTAAATTATTCCAGTCCCTTTAAAAATGACCGTGTAATTTTCGGAGAATTGGTCCCCTATGGTATTGTTTGGAGGACTGGGGCCAATGAGCCCACTACCTTCACTACTGGGACAAAAATCCATATAGAGGGAAAGTCCTTGGCCGCAGGAACCTATTCCCTTTGGACAAGACCAAACAAAACTAGCTGGGATATCCTATTCAATAGTGAAATCCCCGAGTGGGGAGTAACTATTTTAAGCGGAGGCAAAGAAACTACTAGGGATTCGGAATGGGATGTTTTGCAGGTTTCGGTCCCTGTTAAAGAGCTGACAGATCCCATTGAAAGTTTTACGATCCAATTTGATCAGAGTGAAAAAGTATTTCTTAGTCTATTATGGGATACAACTAAAGTAAGCATACCAATTGACCATTAAATTGAATACTGACGAGCACTCCAAACAAAGCAATATTTCTAAAATTAAATCCTTTAGAAAACAAAATAGGCCTACATCAGAATTGGTAGATGGTGTTTTAAAAGGCGATATTTCCGCTTTGGCAATGGCCATAACGATAATTGAAAGCAGAATTGACAAACACCGAGTACCATCTCAGGAAATTATCGCAAAATGTTTGCCTCATAGCGGTAAAAGCATACGTATTGGGATTACCGGAGTCCCCGGAGTAGGCAAAAGCACTTTTATAGAATCGTTCGGGAGCACCCTTACTAGTATGGGGAAAAAGGTTGCTGTTCTCGCAGTAGATCCAACTAGCTCCATTAGCAAAGGAAGTATTTTGGGTGATAAAACCCGTATGCAAGAACTGGTAAGGGATCCAAATGCTTTTATCCGCCCCTCCCCTGCCGGTAGTTCTTTAGGCGGGGTAGCCAGAAAAACCAGGGAAACCATATTATTATGTGAGGCGGCCGGATACAATATCATATTAATCGAAACCGTAGGAGTTGGGCAAAGTGAAACCGCAGTACATGGAATGGTAGACTTTTTTCTATTGCTAAAACTTGCGGGTGCGGGAGATGAACTCCAAGGTATAAAACGCGGTATTGTAGAAATGGCAGATATTATTGTTATCAATAAAGCGGATGGAGAGAACCTAAAACAAGCAAAATTGGCGAAAGTAGAATTTTCAAGGGCGCTTCACCTCTATCCTCCCAAAAAAAATGGGTGGATCCCAAAAGTGTTGAGCTGTTCTGCTTCTGAAAATACCGGTATAGTGGAAATATGGGAAGTTATCCAAGCCTTTGTAGAAGAGAGTAAAAATAATGATCACTTTTTCTCCGCTAGAAAAGAACAGAACAAATATTGGTTGCTTCAAAGTATTGATGACCTCCTAAAACAGGAATTCTATCAGAATGAAAAGGTTAAATCGCTTTTGGTTAGGATGACAAAAGAAGTGGTGGAAGGCAAAATTTCCCCATTTACTGCTGCAGAAGAACTTTTAAAGCTTTCCAAAACACCATAGATCTCTTTAAATTATATTAAATTAGGAATGCGATTAATACCCTATAGGTTTCCAAAGTTATTATCTTTGACCCTTAACATTTTGGACCTTGATAAACCTATCCCAGTAAAAAATGACTTATGAATTCACTATAATCGTACCCGTTTACAACGAAGAGGACAATTTGGAACGTGTAGAAAAAGAGCTTGGCCATTATTTGGCTATCTGCACAAAAAAGGCCAAAGTACTTTTTGTGAACGATGGATCCAAGGACAAAAGTCAGGAAATTATCGAAGCCATATGCCAACGTAATGTCGACTTTCATTTTATAAAATTTGCCCAAAACAGAGGATTAAGTGCGGCTATTAAAGCAGGTTTTGACCACGTGGATACCCCTTTGTTAGGGTATATAGATTCTGATCTACAAACCTCTCCTGAAGATTTCAACCTACTTTTACAACATATAGGTCCCTACGACCTAGTTACCGGATTTCGGGAAAACAGAAAGGATTCCCCAATAAAGAATGCATCGTCCCTTATTGCCAATGGCATTAGACGTGCTTTTACAGATGATGGCATGGATGACACCGGATGCCCCTTAAAGGTAATTAAAACCGACTACGCCAAAAGAATCCCGATGTTTAAAGGCTTACATAGATTTTTACCTGCCATGATTCTTCTACAAAAAGGCACTATCATTCAAATCCCCATTCGTCATTTTCCACGGATGGCTGGAACAGCAAAATTTGGATTGTGGAATCGACTATTAGGTCCACTTATGGATTGTTTTGCTTATTTATGGATGAAGAAAAAATATATTAACTACCAGATAGAGAGAATTGGTTAAATGGCAGACTGGACAGTGTATGCAATTGGCTTTTTAGCCCAGATTCTTTTTTCCAGCAGAATGTTGGTGCAGTGGATCATCTCTGAAAAAAATAAAAAAGTAGTTACGCCTAGGCTTTTTTGGCAACTTAGCCTTCTAGCCTCTTTTTTATTGTTTGTGTACGGATGGCTTCGTGAAGATTTCGCCATAATGCTTGGTCAGGCCATTACCTATTTTGTCTATATCAGAAATATTCAAATGCAAGGCGAGTGGCAAAAATTGCCCAAGTTCCTTCGGATTTTCCTTTATATATTTCCCGTTATCATCATTGTTTATGGTTACAATAACAATACATACGATATAGACAGTTTCTTTAACAACGAAAATATTCCCCTTTGGTTGTTACTCTTGGGAAGTGTTGCCCAACTAATTTTCACCTTTAGGTTTGTGTACCAATGGGTGTACTCGGAAAAAAAGAAAGCCTCTAGCCTTCCTTTTGGATTTTGGCTACTTAGCTTAATTGGAGCTTCGCTGATCCTAACTTATGCGATATTTAGAAGAGATCCCGTTCTCTTTGCTGGACATAGCTTGGGGTTGATTGTCTATTTAAGAAATTTATTTATCCTAAAAAATGAAACCAATGGATTGGATGAAAAATAATCCCGTCATGGTCCTACTCTTAACGGGCTCGGCGATTTTTCTTTTTCATTTAGAAGTTATCCCCGTGAGTATCATGGAGGCAAGGAATTTTATCACAGCAAGGGAAATGGTTATTGATGGCAATTGGCTTTTGACCACTATGAATGAACTTCCCCGGTACGAGAAACCGCCCTTACCCAGTTGGATCACTGCTATTTTTGGATGGCTTTTAGGTGTAGATAATGTTGCCGCACTTCGCTTCCCTACTATGTTAATGGCCATAGTCTTGGGATATACAGCCTATAAACTATCGGTTAAATTATTGAACAATAAACTGGATGCTCTTATTAGTGCTTTGGTACTCCTATCCTCCTTCTATATAATTGGAATAACCATAGAAGCACCTTGGGACATATACACCCACGGTTTTATGTTGATAGGGATCTATTTTCTTTACCTCTTTTTAAATAATACAAATAACCAATGGAGGAATAGTGTCTTAGTGGGAATTTTTATAGGTCTTTCCCTAATGAGTAAAGGGCCCATTTCTTTCTATGGCCTTCTATTGCCGTTCCTTTTAGCTTATGGAATTGTCTATAGATACAAGGGTTTTTCCCAAGACAAAAAGCTACTTCCAACACTTTCTTTGTCCGTAATTGCTATTGTGATAGGAATGTGGTGGTTTTTATATGTACGGCTTGCAGATCCCGAGGCCTTTTTGGCCATCACCAAAAAAGAAACCGCCAACTGGTCTAGTTATAACGTTAGACCCTTTTATTATTATTGGAGCTTTTTTGTGCAAAGTGGATTGTGGACAATTCCTGCCTTTGTTAGTTTGCTTTATCCCTACTTAAAAAATCGGGTGAAATACAAGCAAGTTTATAAGCTAACTTTTTTCTGGACCATTATCTCTGTCATCTTACTTTCTATCATTCCCGAAAAGAAGTCGCGTTACCTAGTTCCTGTTTTAATTCCGCTTGCCCTTAATATAGGGATATACCTAAGCTATCTTTTCGAGAATTTTAAAACCAAATTAAGTACTTTGGAAAAATTTCCAGTTTACCTACATTTTGGGATAGTGGGACTTATTGGTATTGCTTTTCCCATAGTTGCCTATTTTATTTTGGAGGGTAACCTTGAGCACCTTTGGGGATACTATATCGCCTCCTCCATAGCCCTTACATCCATTGGAATATTAGTTGGCATTTACCTTAAAAGACAACAACTATTCCTTTGTTTTCTGTTGTCTATTTCTTTGATTGCCGCTATTAAACTATTTGCCATGCCTTTGGCCGGTGCAATGGAAAAGAATACCGAATATAATTCTATAGCGAATTTAAGGGCCTTTATGTTAGAACAGGGAACAACAACTTATAGTTTTGGGGAAATTGCTCCAGAAATGATCTGGGACTACGGTAGCAGCCTTCCCGACCTAAAAGGAGAAAACACCATAAATATCCCTAAACATGAAAGCTTTGCTGTACTAGTTGCGCAGGTGGAAGAAGTTGAATTTAAGCGTATCTTTGGTCGCGAACATACTTACACGGTAATATCGACCTTCGACTTAAATAGGAATGCAGTTCCAGGTAACAAGAGCCATAAAAACAGAATGGTAAACAATTTATATATAGTTAAAAAACAATGATGAACCTTTTGACAAAATTTGAAAAAGTAGCTTATGTAATCTTACTCTTGGCCATATTATCAGGACTTTACCTAGGCCTTACCGATGAAGTTTATTTCAACAATAAGTTTGCCCAGGAAGACGGTCCCGTGGAATGGGGAACCGCAGTAATGTTATTTGGAATATCTGCACTTTCCCTATACCACCTATTTTCACTTTGGAAGTATAAAAAATCACTTTGGAAAATTGGCACTTTTATTTTTACAATTCTCTTCCTTTTTGGGGCTGGTGAGGAAATTTCTTGGGGACAGCGTATCTTTGAAGTAGCTTCTAGTGATTTTTTCCTAGAGAACAATGCACAAGGTGAAACCAACTTACATAATTTAGTAGTGGGTGAAAAGAAGATCAATAAGCTGATTTTTAGTCAATTGCTCTTCGCTGTTATGTTCCTCTACCTAATTGTATCCCCCATACTCTATCGCAAACAGACCTGGTTTAAAAATTTAGCGGATAGTTTTGCTGTTCCGATAGTAAAATGGCATCATACTATCGCTTTTTTGATAACTACGGTTTTTGTAGCCCTAAACCCTGCCAATAGAACTTGGGAAGTATACGAATTTGCCTTCGGTTTACTGTTTTTAATGATCTTTCTTAACCCCTTAAACCAGTGGATATTTAGGAAAGAGAAAACTGGTAACAAGGTATAGCAGCATTTTTCAGGAAAATTCTGGTGCGACTTTAATTAGGAATGGAACCCTAGTTACACAAACTAAATAACCCACCTTGTACCTTCAATAATCCAGATTTTTGGATTATAGATTGAATCTGGCCCTGACCCTTAAAAACAGGTTAAAGAACAAGCTGGACATGAAAATTCCAACCATGGCCCCTGTGAGAATATCCAAAGGGAAATGCACCCCTATATAGATTCTGCTATAGGCAACCACAGCGGCCCACACTATTAAAAATACGCTTAGAAATTTATATTTTGTTCCGAATAGAAAGGAAAAGAATACGGCTACCGCAAAGGAATTACCGGCATGGGCAGAAAAATAGCCATATTTCCCACCACAAGAATCCTTAACCAAACGCACCAAACCACCAATCTCTAGATCATGGCATGGACGTAGGCGTTGCACCCCATATTTAAAAAAATTAGCCAGTTGATCGGTAGCCAAGATCATAATCGCAATGCTAACCATTACCACTACCAATTGTTTCACACCAAATGTCCTATAAGTGAGGTAGGCAAGAAATACATAGAGTGGAATAGCGCTCCATTTATTGGTTATAAAGAGCCAAAACCCATCCCAATGGGAATTCCCTAAATGATTAAGGAAAAGAAATAATTCCTCGTCATAATGCACCAATTCTTCCATCATTTTTCCCTAATCTTCGTACCTAGAAATTTCCCTATCGTAAAAAGCCGTTGCAGCTTCAATTAAGCTTTCTGCCTCTTCTTCCAGATCCTTTTCATCTGCCGGACTAAAGTCTTCCAACCATTCTACCTCATCATTTTCCAGATTGATAATAAATCGTGGATATTCGGTGTGCACTACAAAAATAGCGGTGGGATAATCAGTATTATCGCCCAATAAAAATTTAGGAAATTCCATAAATAGCCTTTTATTTTATTAAAAGTATTTCTCTTACCTACCGGTCGTGAAATACAATATTATATTTTTATGATACACTTTTTTAGGACAAAGCCTCCTTTGTTCGTATCAATTTTTTTGTTAAATAATTAAATCGAATATACAACATTATAGCCGATGCCGTGAGTCCGGCCAACAATCCGACCCATATCCCCGTGCTGCCCAAAGAGGTATAAATTCCCAGATAAAAACTAATTGGAAAACCAATAAGCCAATAGGCCACAAAGGTAATCATTGTTGGTATCTTTACATCCTGCAGTCCCCGTAATGCCCCTAATACAACCACTTGTACCCCATCCGAAATCTGGAAAAATGCCGCAACAAACAGCAATTGGGCGGCTAGGACAATTACCTCTGTATTATCCTGTAAATTAGCCATATCCCCAACGTCCAAATATATGGTGGGTAACCAATCTTTTAGTAGTATAAATGATATGGCAAAAACGACCTCCAATAAAAAGGTAAGCAGAAATAAGGAGAGGGCGATACGCCTTAACTCCCTAAACGACCCCAGTCCTTTTTGGTTCCCAATCCTTACCATAGCAGCAACTCCGAGCCCCATTCCTACCATAAAGGTCATACTGCTTAAGTTAAGCGCAATTTGGTTGGCCGCTTGTGCATTTTTACCCAAAACGCCACTGATCCATACTGCTGCGGTAAAAATAGCTACTTCAAAAAACATTTGTAGGGCCGAGGGAAAGCCAAGATCTATTATCTTTTTCATCACCGTTTTCTCAATTTTCCTAAAATTGATACCCGTTACATACTCTTGAAATTTCTTTTTACGCTTAATAAGTTCCCATAAAAATAGTACCATGACCACTCGCGAGATCAAGGTACCTATAGCGGCCCCCACAATCCCCCACTTCGGGAATCCTAAAGAACCAAATATAAGCAAGTAATTAAGTACAATATTCACCACATTGGCAATTACGGTGGCATACATGGGGTAGGTAGTTTGTGACAATCCCTCGGAAAATTGTTTTAATGCCTGGAATATAATGAGAGGTACTAGGGAAAAAGCCACCAGATTAAGATAAGGCATTGCCAATTCCACTACCTCTATAGGCTGCTTCATCATATACATTAGTGGTTTGGCCAATAAAATGAGCCCAAACAAACTGAAACCAAGTATGGTACATAGGACGAGCCCATGTTTTAAGGCACTCTTCCCATCCGCTGTATTTCCGGCCCCATCGGCTTCGGCCACTAAAGGGGTAATCGCAGTAGAAAATCCTATACCCAAAGACATGGCTATAAAAATAAAGCTATTGCCTAAAGAAACTGCGGCAAGTTCTGCCGTCCCCAATTGCCCCACCATAATATTGTCGGCAAACTGAACAAAAGTATGCCCCAACATTCCCAAAATAACAGGGAAGGATAGAGTTAAGTTATAACGGAACTCCTTTGTATATTTTCGTAACAAGATATAATTATTAAAAGGGGACAAAGATAAAGTTTCTCCTGCAGATTTCAAGTACTTATTAAGCGCAATACGCTACACAGATCAAATTTTATAGCCCCCCTCGGTTCCAACTCCAAATCGGCATGGAGGTAGTGCTACAAACGAGATAACAGAAAATTCTTTAAAGTATGGTTCCTTTCTTAGATCGTCTTGGCTTCTTCCCAAAAAACATCCATTTCACTTAGGGTCATATCCTTTAAGGACTTCCCTTGCTCCTTGGCCTTACCTTCTAGATATTGAAAGCGCTTTATAAACTTTTTATTTGTGCGTTCCAACGCATTCTCAGGGCTTATGTTCAAAAAACGGGCGTAATTGACCATAGAAAACAGAACATCGCCAAATTCAGCTTCCATGGCATCGGTATTGTCATTCTCTACCTCCACCTTAAATTCCTTCAACTCCTCTTCCACCTTCTCCCATACTTGTTCTGGTTTTTCCCAGTCAAAACCTACCCCGGCCACCTTATCTTGAATACGACTTGCTTTCACCAGTGCTGGAAGTCCTTTTGGCACCCCTTCCAATACACTCTTTTTTCCTTCTTTTAATTTAATATTTTCCCAATTCCGCTTAACCTCTTCCTCGTCTTGCACTACCACATCTCCATAAATATGAGGATGCCTATTAATCAATTTTTCACAAATTTCATTGGCGACATCGGCAATATCAAAATGGTTGGTCTCACTCCCTATTTTAGCATAGAAAACAATATGCAACAGTACATCACCCAACTCTTTTTTAATTTCCTCCAAATCATTATCAAGTATAGCATCTCCCAATTCATAGGTTTCCTCAATGGTCAAATGCCTAAGGCTTTCCATGGTCTGCTTTTTATCCCATGGACATTGCGAGCGTAATTCGTCCATGATAGTCAATAATCGATCAAATGCTTGTAACTGGGATTCCCTAGAATTCATAAAAGTAACTTTTGTACAAAAATACAAAGTCCGCCCATTTCACACTTCCATAATCCCGAGTTTTTAGCTAACTTTAGTCTATTAACAATTAACTGTAATCATTTATGCGCTAGATGAAGTTAGGATACGCCTACAGCTTTCATAAACACCCCTCTTTTTTAATATTAACGAAGAGATAGGCCAATTTATTAATTTCTTTAGTATTGTTAATTTACCCAATTGCGGTTAAGGTGACAATTTAATTCCGAGCCTAAAAAACAGTAAAACAGATAACCACTATAAATCATGATTTCATCTATAAAACCTACCTTCAATCCATTCTTAAAAATTGTTTTAGGGACATCCCTGTTCTTATGGTTTTCCTGTAGCGCACAAGATGCTCCCTTAATAGCGGAAGGAGCCGAGCTACAACAGCTGTCTGCCGAGTATTCGTTTACGGAGGGGCCTGCCATGGCACCCAATGGCGATGTGTTCTTTACCGATCAACCCAACGACCGCATTCTAAAATGGTCGGCGTTGAATAATACGGTTTCCGTTTTCATGGAACCCTCTGGGAGGTCCAATGGTCTATATTTTGACAACGATGGTAATCTTCTGGCATGCGCCGATGAAAAAAACCAGTTATGGCGAATAGACGCCGATAAAGAGGTAACCGTTTTAATCGATGAATACGAGGGTAAAAAACTAAATGGCCCCAATGATCTTTGGGTAGACACTAAAGGGGGAATCTACTTTACAGACCCCTTTTACAAAAGACCCTATTGGACAAGAACCGAAATGGAATTGGAAAGTCAGCAAGTCTACTACTTTTCTCCTGACAAAAATAACATATCAGTGGTTGCCGATGACCTTGTTCAACCAAACGGCATCATAGGTAGTCCAGATGGTAAGACCTTATACGTTGCCGATATCGGTGACAAAAAAACCTATTCCTATAGTGTAAATACAGATGGAAGTTTAAGCAATAAGACTTTATTTACAAATTTGGGATCAGACGGTATGACATTAGATAACAAGGGGAACGTCTATCTCACAGGGAATGGCGTTATCGTATTCAACAAAGAAGGAGAGAAAATTTTACATATTCCAATTGAACAAAAATGGACCGCTAATGTCACTTTTGGAGGAAAGGAGCAAAAAACTCTCTTTATTACAGCGATGAATTCCGTTTACACCCTGGAAATGAATGTAAAAGGAGTTAGATAGCTTTTATTTAACAAGAAGTTATTTTTGTTAAATCGATATTAGGGTGACCAAGAATACTACTGACCTACTTCACCAAATCGAACATACGGCTATATTTAAGAATGAAACTATTATTTAGAGGATCGCCTTCACGTACATTATAATTATAGACTACAAATAGTCCGGTATTAGCACGTTGCAACCATCCCAACCGTAAATTAATTGCCCATAATTCGCGGGCAGAATTGTGTTGCACCAAACTTTGAACATATAGGTTTGGCTTAAAGGAATAGGACATTTGACTTCTAAAAATATTTGCGGTAAAATCCCCCACAGGCAATTGATAGTTGTTGTAGAGATAAGCGAAATCAGAATTAAATTTATCTCCTAGTCGTACACTTAATGTAGCACTTTGTTGATACCGACTTCCCCCAAAAGAACCTCCCATCACCGACCGAAGGTTTACTGAAACCGGTTTACTTTTATTAGTAAAGAAAACAAGCTGGGATTCTACGTGTTTATAGGTGTCGGGGAGTACCGTTACACCATCCGAGATCTCGAATGGCTCCAATACCCCTTCGGTGGTAAGATTCATCCCGGTATGTACTTCCATTCCGCTCTTAAACTCCCAATGATTGTCTATGTGCAAATAACTAGTTTCCTGGAAACCGTCAAAATTCCAAAAACTATTATAAGAAATATGCGGTCGCAATTCCATGATGATTGAGTTTTCATTTTTAGGTCTATAATGATATAGCACCCGGGCTTCCGACTTTCTAAAGGCCGCACGTTGCAGGAATCCAACTTCCGGATTAAAACCTTCCCCTACTTCGGTATATCCACCACTAACTTCCCAACTATTCCATACATAATCTGTCTTTAGTTGAAAGGAATGTTCATTTATAGTATCGTTAGGACCATTAGTACGGGCATAAAATCCGCTCATTCTTGCTTTTCGCCCCAGCCCTAGCTTGCCATCTACGGCTAAGGTGCTGTTAAAATCATCGTCGACGCCAATACCTGCTCTATTAATAAATGTAGCACCCAAAGCAGAACGCCCTTTAAATTCATGATTTACTCGGGCCACAGTATAATTGTTCTTGTGGATACCGGCAGTTTCAACCTCATCGGTAAACATAGTCAGCAAACCAACATTGGTACGGCGTATCTTACCAGACAATCTAGCCCCACCTATGATGGGAACAATATTACCATCATCCCCAATGCCAATACGCCTACTAAAAAATAGATCCACTTCCCCTGGGCTGCCAACACTGAACAAGCCAGCATTTTCTAAAAAAAAGGGTCGCTTTTCTGGGAAAAACAGATTAAATCGGTCTAAATTCACCTGTTGCTCATCTACCTCAACTTGGGCAAAATCAGTATTATAGGTAAGATCCAAAGTAAGACTAGGCGTAATACTGAATTTTATATCGCCACCAATTTCGCCGGTAAACTTTGTTTTTGAATCTATAATCTCAAAATCCTTCGCCATTTTTCCTAGTACATAGGGAATTACCTTTAGATTATTAGGACTTTTTAAGTCCAATCCCATAAGGCTTCCGGCAAGGGAAAGCCTATTTAGATTAAATCCGATAGGCATGGGTGACCAATAGACTATTTCGTTAGATTTCCTAATATTACGTCTGAAATTAATGCCCCAATCCTTTCCTGGCTGAAAGCGTAAAGTTCGTAAAGGAATGGCGAATTCAGCACTCCAACCAATAGCGCTAACGGTAGTTTTAACCTTCCAAGATCCATCCCAATTTAAATTAAATCCGCCTATAGTGCCTCCTTGTTGCCTATTGGCATTAAAGTTTCCCTGTCCCTCGTTATCTACCTGCGCATCATATTCCACACCCAACGAATTGGTGCCAAAAATAAATCCGTTCTGATTGTCCTTATAGGTATCCACTATAAAAATAAAGGCATCCGTATTATCCAAGGAAGCATCCCGTCTGGCATCAGAGACTACCAGCTTATCTGGCTCTGAATCATAACAAATTACAGACAAATAAAAAATATGTTCCGTATAAGCAATTCTTATTTCCGTACGCTCACTAGCAGGCTGACCAAAATTAGGTTGACTCTGAACCAGTCCCCCTAAAGGTGCAATCTTTTGCCAAACTTCATCGTTAAGCACATCTCCATCCATAGTGGGATGGCTTACAATAGGAATTGCTGTAGCTGTAGGTCTTCCATCTGTATTAATTGTTGGCTCGGTTATTTGAGAATACCCATTTCCAAATAAAAAGAATATAAATAAGGTGACAAGCACGCATCTCGGTGAGAACAAATTAAGTGGGTTCATTGGTTTTGGTTTGGTGGTAATTACTAAGATAATAACTTTAAAGCAGTTATAATTTTATTTTTTTAGCCTTATCTTTAAAAACACCTTATATCCAAAACTATGAAAACCACCAAACACCTATTTTCTATCCTAAGTTTTTTATTGATTTTCAGCACTTTGGTTTATGGGCAATCTAACATAGAACTTATTCCAAATACTACCATAGCCGGTGTTGACAAGGAACGATTACACAGATATGACACTTTCTTACAGCAAGAAATAGACAATGGAAAAATTCCGGGAGCCGTATCCTATATTGTTAGAAAAAGGCAGGTAGTTCATAAAGCCACCTATGGTTATAGTAGTATAGCGGATAGATCATCCATCAAACAAGATCAACTCTTCCACATCATGTCCATGACCAAGCCCATAGTAACGGCTGCTTTTATGATGTTGTATGAAGAAGGGTATTTTTCATTAACCGATCCCGTTTCCAAATACTTGCCACAATTTAAAAATATAAGAGTAGCAAAGAATGTAGATGAGGGCGCAAAAGGAGAAACAATTCCGGCAAATAAGGAAATTACCATTACCCACCTATTAACACATACCGCTGGATTTTCACATGGTTTAGGAGGAACAACTTTGGATAACGATTATGCAAAAGCTTTGTACTCAGAGCCGCATAAGAACATTGAAAGCAGGGTAAATACCATGCTTCAATTACCCTTAATAGGGCAACCTGGAGAACAATGGTATTATAGTGCCTCCCCAGATGTACTTTCACTATTAATTGAACATTTCAGCGGTTTAAACACCGCCGAATTTCTGAAAAAACGCCTTTTTGAACCTTTGGAAATGGAAGATACCGGATACAATATATCCAAAGATAAAAGTGAAAGATGGATGCCCGTTCACAATATTGATAAAGGTGGGAAACTTATAAATTCACCCAACCAGTTGCCCATAGAAGGCAATACTATTTATGGTGGTACGCATGGCCTATTTTCAACCGCCGAAGACTATATGAAATTCTGCCAGATGTTGCTCAATAAAGGGGAGTATAATGGCAAACATTTACTAAGTCCTAAAACAGTGGAAATCATGACCATGAATCAAGTAGGCGACCTTTATCAGGCTCCGGGCCAAGGTTTTGGACTTGGCTTTGGAATAACTAACAATCTAGCGGACAGTAAAAGTTTGGGGTCTGTTGGACAGTATTATTGGAGTGGCGCCTATTGCACTTATTTCTTTATCGACCCTAAAGAAGATTTGGTGGTTATTTTAATGAGCCAATTACAACCGTACAATAATTATTATGGTGAAAAAATGAGACAGATGGTATATCAGGCAATTATTCAGGAGTAATCTTAAATTTTTCCTCGGTGATCAATTCTAGACTTTAAATTTAATTCAATAGAAATTGGGCATTGGAAATAAAAATTTGTCTCAAATCACCTAAATTAATCTAGATTTTATTTGGCCACAGCTATTCAGTTCTATTCATCAGTTTAAAAAATTGATCAAGAATAGTGATACCAATGGCGTACTCACTATGTTCCCTGTCGAAATATATTGGCAGATTAGAACAATTATTATAATTTAACCTTTAATTTTTATAAATTTGAAACCACTATTATACCTGCTTTTTTTGTTTTCTACCATTGTCATTGGTCAGCAGAATTCGGCTTTTCAAAATGAAGTCCTAGCACTTCAAATGAAATACGATACTATTTGGGATGTCAAAAAAGAAACCATTGTTTTCACCGGCAGCTCCAGTATTCGTATGTGGAAAAATTTGGAGGCAATGTTTCCCGATCATCAAATTGTAAACACAGGTTTTGGGGGATCCCAGGCATCCGACCTCCTAAAGTATGAGCAGGAGCTGATTTTGAAATTCAAACCTAAAATGGTTTTTATCTATGAAGGAGATAACGACATCGTTTCACATAAAAAACCAAGAGAAATTATAGGGACGACAAAACAAATAATATCCAATATTAAAAAAAGTGGCAATGACGTCCAGATCATCCTAATTGCTGCAAAACCAAGTATATCCCGCTGGGGCTATAAAAGAACGTATAAGAAGCTAAACCGCAAGTTCAAAAAACTTGCCCGCAAGGAATCTGGCGTGGAATATGCGGATGTGTGGAGCGCCATGCTAGACGGGAAAAACGTAAAGCAGGATATTTTTCTTGCAGACAAACTGCATATGAATCAAAAAGGATATGACCTTTGGTTCTCTGTGATAGCCCCATTTATGAATACCAAGAACACTTATAGTTTAAAATAATAACCCCTATCGAAAAATTATTTCAATGAAAAAATGCAATCTTATTAAATCCATTCTGATTTTCACAGCAGTGCTGGCAATTACGGCATGTGAAGAACAAGAAAAAAAGAAGCTCATCAACTTTCCCGAAACCAATTTAGCCATGGAAAACATGATTCCCAAGCCGTTAAAGATAATGGCTTCGAACAGCGCTTTTGGCTTGGATCAAAATACGGTAATACACACTTCATCCAACGCAACCGGATTTAATGAAGTGGGACAATACCTGTCGGAAAAAATAAAATGGCAGACGCAATTGGATATTGCGGTAAACAATACAACAAATACTTCTTCTGGGAGGGTCATTTTCATCCATCAGTTAAATGACAGTACTAATTCTAAAAAGGAGGCGTACGAGCTAACTATCACCCAAGATTCCGTAATTCTAAGTGCAGCCACTGCCGAGGGCGCCTTTAGAGGCGTACAGACCCTTAGACAGCTTATCCCCGAAAGCAGTAACGACACCCTTTCCGAAACTAAAATGTGGTTAATCTCTTCTGGGAAAATAACGGACAACCCCAATTTTGAATACAGGGGGGCTATGTTAGACGTAGCCCGACACTTCTTTAGTGTGGAAGATGTTAAAAAATACATTGATCTGTTAGCCTATTACAAAATTAATGCCCTGCATTTACACCTTACAGATGATCAGGGATGGCGAATAGAAATAAAATCCTGGCCAAAGCTTACTGAAATTGGTGGAAGTTCTGAAGTGGGAGGTGGTCCTGGTGGTTTCTATACTCAAGAAGACTACAAGGATCTGGTAGCTTATGCCGCCAAACAATATATTACCATCATCCCGGAAGTGGATATGCCCGGACATACCAATGCGGCATCCTTGGCCTACCCTTTCCTTAATGGGAACGGTAAGAAGGTAGAACCCTATACTGGGATCGATGTAGGGTTTAGCACCTTTGATACCAGAAAGGATACAGTCTACGCCTTTATAGACGATGTCGTTAGGGAGATTTCCGAAATGACACCTGGTCCCTACTTCCACGCTGGAGGGGACGAGAGCCACGTAACCAAGAAAAAGGACTTTAATTATTTTATTTCCAGAGTAGATAAAATTGTCAAAAAATACGGCAAGCGCATGATAGGGTGGGATGAAATTGTTCATGCGGATATTGATACTACTGCAATAGCTCAATTCTGGAGCAACGAGGAAAATGCCAAAATTGCGGTTGAGAAAGGAATGAAAGTAATCTTGTCGCCTGGCAAGAAAGCCTATCTAGATATGCAATACGACACTCTTTCCAAATATGGGCTGCATTGGGCTGCATATATCCCGGTTGATACAGCTTATGTGTGGACACCAGAACGCTATATAAACGGAATTAACAAAGAACATATATTGGGTGTAGAAGCGCCACTTTGGTCAGAAACCATTTCCACTATGGAAGAATTAGAATATTTGGCCTTCCCAAGAATGATCGGTTATTCAGAACTTAGTTGGAGTACCGAAGAAAACAGAAATTGGGAAGATTACAAGATAAGATTAGGAAATCAGACCCCGTTTTTAGATAGAATGAATGTAAAATACTATCCTTCCAAATTAATAGATTGGAAAAAAGCAACACTTCCTATTAAACCAAGGCTTAAGGATTGATAGCCTCTATGGAACAGCGATGTTCAAATATAGTAGATCCCTAAAAATACCATAATCCAAAGCACAAAAAAGCCTTCGATGTTGAAGGCTTTTTTGTGCTTAATAAGAATATAAAATTTATTCCTTCTCCTCGGAGTTAACTTCCTCCTCCTCTTCATTGGCATATTCTGTTATGCCGTGTTCGTGCAGCAGATTATACCACTGGATAATTTTTTTAATGTCGCTGGGATACACACGGTCTTCATCGTAATTGGGCAACACTTCAAAAAGGTATTCCTCCAATTTTATCTTGTCGTCCTTGTGGCTAACCGCAGTTCTCCCCCCGTTTTCCTTTTCCTTTATTTTTTCAAAAACATCTTTTAAAGGCACTTCTTCCTCCAAGGTGTAGATCGCTATTTCAGACAGGACACTGACGTTGCTCTTAAAACTAACGTTCAATTTCTTACCGTCCAATAAAGATTCTGCTACAAAGCCAGAACGAGTTTGGGTCAATAATTTATAAAGTCCCGGTTTTCCTGCAATAGATAATATTTTATTTAAACTCATTTGATATTTTAAATTTCAAGCGCAAATATTACACTTTTTGTTTATATAAGAAATAGTTTTAACGTGCTTTTTTCTCTAGTGGAAATCGCATGCGGTAATCTACTTTCACTTTTCCTTTGGAAATATTGACCAACCTACTTTTCAACAGTCGCTTTTTTAAGGTCGATAATTTGTCCGTAAACAAGACCCCCTCGATATGGTCGTATTCGTGTTGAATCACCCGTGCCAATAGGCCATCATAGGTTTCGGTACATGGCTTAAAATCGGCATCCAAATAAGAAATGGTTAGCGTATCTTTTCGAGAAACATCCTCCCTAATGTCAGGGATACTTAAACACCCTTCGTTAAAGGCCCATTCTTCTCCAGTTTCCTCCACAATATGGGCGTTAATAAACACTCTTTTAAAGTCTTTCAACGCTTTCTGTTCCTTTTCCTCCAACTCTTCGTCATCTGAAAAAGGAGTTGTATCTACCATAAACAATCTTATGGGAAGACCAATTTGGGGGGCCGCCAAGCCAACGCCATTGGCATTGTACATAGTATCCCACATATTGGAAATTAATCCCTCCAAATTTGGATAATCTTGCGCTATATCTTCTGCTACTTTCCTTAATACGGGATCTCCGTATGCTATTATAGGTAATATCATGCTACTATTTTCTATTTAAATAAGCCTGAAGGATAATGGTTGCACTAATTTCATCTATCAAGGCCTTATTTTTTCTTTTTTGTTTCCCCATTCCACTATCAATCATAGACTGTACGGCCATTTTTGAGGTAAACCGCTCATCTTGACGAACTACCGGGATTTTAGGAAAAACCCCTTCCAAAGTCCGCAGGAAAGGTATGATAAGGGCTTCTGATTCGGAAGGTTGGTTATTCATTTGCTTAGGTTCCCCCACTACAAATTTCTCCACATTTTCCTGTTCCACATAGGTCCTTAGAAAATTCAAAAGTTCCTTGGTATTGATCGTAGTAAGGCCCGAAGCTATTAGCTGCATTTCGTCCGTTACAGCAATTCCCGTTCTCACTTTTCCAAAATCCAAGGCTACTATTCTTCCCAAACTTATTTTTTTTGCAAAAATAAACCATAAATTGTTATAAGTGTAAAAACAAAAGGTTAATTACAAAGTAGCCCTTATATTTGCCTAAATTTGAATATACGACGATGACAGAATTAAGAAAAATAATAGAAAATGCATGGGATAATCGAGAACTTTTAAAAGAGACCTCCACCCAAGATGCCATTAGAAAAGTAATAGACTTATTGGACAGCGGAAAATTGCGATGTGCAGAACCTACCAATGAGGGTTGGCAAATAAATGAATGGGTAAAAAAGGGGGTAGTACTATATTTTCCGATCCAAAAAATGGAAACCTTGGAAGCTGGAATTTTTGAATATCACGATAAAATTCCATTAAAAAGAGGCTATGCGGAAAAAGGAATCAGAGTAGTCCCTGGTGCCATAGCCAGACATGGAGCATATATTTCAGCAGGCACTATATTAATGCCCAGCTATGTTAATATTGGCGCTTATGTAGACGAAGGCACCATGGTTGATACTTGGGCCACTGTAGGAAGTTGTGCACAAATCGGAAAAAATGTACACTTAAGTGGTGGTGTAGGTATTGGAGGAGTTTTGGAGCCATTACAAGCCGCTCCAGTAATTATTGAGGACAATGCTTTTATAGGATCTAGATGTATTGTAGTGGAAGGGGTCCGCGTAGAGAAAGAGGCTGTACTTGGTGCCAATGTAGTACTTACCGCCTCTACAAAGATTATAGATGTTACTGGGGATACCCCTGTGGAACGCAAAGGATTGGTTCCGGCCAGATCCGTAGTTATTCCGGGAAGTTATACCAAAAAATTCCCTGCAGGCGATTTTCAGGTTCCATGTGCATTGATTATCGGTACTAGAAAAGAGAGTACAGATAAGAAAACTTCATTAAATGATGCATTACGCGAATACGATGTTGCCGTATAATGCTAACTTAGCGGCATGAAAATACTGGTTGTACAGCAAAAAATGATCGGGGATGTTCTTACTAGCACTATACTGTGCGAGCAAATTAAAAAGAATATCCCCAACAGCCAGATACATTATTTGATCAATACCAACACCGATGCAGTTGTAGCCAACAACCCCTATATTGATGAAATTGTATACTTTAAGCCAGAATACAAAAAAAACAAACTGGCATTTTATCATTTTTTAAGATCCATTTCCAAGGAACGTTATGAGGTAGTCATAGATGTCTACAGCAAATTGGAAAGCATGCTTATTACATTGTTTTCCGGCGCAGGAATTAGAGTTTCTTACGAAAAATGGTATTCCAAATTCATCTATACCCATACCCATAATTACGTTAGAAAGGGAGATACATCCGTTGGTCTGGCCATAGAAAATAGGCTAGCGCTATTAAAACCGATTATCCCTGAAATACAATTTGAGGTACAGCCACCTAAAATTTATCTCACTCAACAAGAAAAAGACGAAGCAAAAGACTTTTTAGAGGAGAATTCGGTCAACTTTTCAATTCCGATCCTAATGATCAACGTACTTGGAAGCAGTGCTAATAAAACATATCCCCTCTCCTACATGGCTCAAATTTTGGATAGTATTGCGCAGCAAGGGGAGGTTAACATATTGTTTAACTACATCCCTTCCCAATTAAAGGAGGTGAAAAAAGTATACAACCTTTGCGCCAAAGAAACACGGTCTATGATCCTATTGGATGTATTTGCCCCATCTTTACGTTCTTTTTTGGGATTGTTATCGCATTGTGATGCCCTATTGGGAAATGAGGGCGGCGCGGTAAATATGGCTAAAGCATTAAACATCCCCGCCTTTAGCATATTCTCACCATGGATTACAAAAGTTGCTTGGGAAACCTTCCCTAATAACAAGCAAAACGAGGCGGTACACTTAGCTGATTTTCTACCGACTCACCTAGAGGGAAAATCCGTAAAACAACGAAAAGAGGAGGCAGAGCACTTATATTCCTTTTTTGTGCCAAATCTTTTTACTGATCGATTAACGCAATTCCTAGACGCTAAAACTTTTACGCACCAATAATATTTGATACTCGTTCATCACCACTTTCCAATCCTTTTGAAGCATATATGCTACCACCAGTTTACCTTTTCCACCATTGGGTAGGTCACAATCGTCTATTAGAACTATGGAATTATCGTGCAACTTATCTTCAATTGCCATAAATTCCTGCAAATGATGATGCTGACTTTTTATCTGCACCTCCCTATCATCACTATAGTCATAACTGTCCAAATACAAAAAATCTACGGGTTCTGTAAAGTTGCGCAAGAATTCCACAGAGTCTGAAAGATGAATTTGCACTATCTTCCCTAAATCCTGATTTGTAACTTCCTTTTGGGAATTAGCAACCGATTTTTCACTGATGTCTACAGAATGTAGAAATGCATTGTTCTGTTTTGCCCATTTTCCAAAAACAATCGTGGCGGCCCCATTACTCTTAGCTCCGTGCAATCCTTCCCTAGAGGTTCCGGTCTCAATAATTAACCTAGCCTTGGTCTTGTCCAAAAATTCCAATGTTTTTCTAAAGGTATCCCTACGTTTTCTAAAATCATATCGAAAAGGCATAAAAGGATATAGGGACTTATGTTTTATAAACTTTCCTAACAAAAAACCAAAGAGCCCAATAGTGACAACAACTAGAATAACCTTCATATACCTTAATTATAGATAGGTCTAAATATAGGTAAATATTATAAACTCCTTAAAATTTGCCTAAAGGGAACTATTTAATATTCGCTAAAATGGCCTACAATTTCATAAATCAATGAATTAAAATTAACTTTGGCGCGCTAACCAAGGGCTTCTTTTGAAGTTATTGCAGTTACACCTTAAACCCAGGCTACACTTCCAGTATAGACCACTAAAAATAACCGAAATGAAAATTATAATCCTTGCCGCAGGTATTGGTTCCAGACTTGGAAATCCCTTTCCAAAACCTCTTACAACCCTCAATAACGGCAAAAGCATTATGGAAATGCAGGTAAGCAACCTAGCACAAGTCTATAATGTAGATGATATATGTGTAGTGGTCGGATTTAAAAAAAATCTAATCATGGAAAGCTTTCCCGAGCTGACCTTCGTTTATAATCCATTCTTTGATCAGACCAACACTTCAAAAAGCCTTTTAAAAGCCCTTAAAAAAAACAGAGACAAATCTGTGCTATGGCTTAATGGTGATGTGGTTTTCGACGTTAAACTATTGTCGGTTTTAAAGCCATATATTGACGAAAATCAATCATTTGTAGCCGTAAACACCAGTAAAGTAGCAGATGAAGAAGTGAAATATAGTTTAAGGGACAACTATATTCACCAATTGTCTAAGACCGTAAAAAATGGCCTTGGAGAAGCAGTAGGCATTAATTTCATTGCAGCCAAAGATATAAATAAGTTCATAGACAGGCTTGAAGAATGTGACGACAATGATTATTTTGAAAGGGGCCTTGAACTTTCCATTGCAAAAGACGGATTAAAAATCGCCGCGGTTGATATTTCCCAATACAACTGTATGGAGGTAGATTTTAAGGAAGATTTGGAAAATGCCAATAACCTATTCCAAAAATGAAGCTAATCCTATTTTGTCAAAATGCATATGCCTTTGGGATTTTAGCGCCAATCCGCGATGTTTTACGGGAACTGAACCATACTTATCTTTGGTATATCTCCGATAAACTTTTGGACGATTTCCCCTTTAAAGATGAAAATTATACGGTTAGCATAATGGACTTACAATGCTTTAGGAGCGATGTGATTTTTGTCCCAGGCAACGAGGTACCCTACTATTTAAGAGGCCTGAAAGTCCAAATATTTCACGGATTGGCAGGAGAAAAGAAAGGACATTTTAGAATCCGACATTATTTTGACCTGTACTTGACGCAAGGTCCCTATTTTACCAAAAAGTTTAATCAATTAAAAGAAATACACCGAAACTTTGATGTCATCGAAACCGGATGGCCAAAATTAGATGTATACAATACTGAGAAGACCAAATACAATTTTGAAAAAAACGCGATACTGGAACAATACGGAACAGACAAAATAATATTATATGCCCCAACCTTTTCCCCTAGCCTAACTTCAGCACCTTTCTTAATTAAAGAAATAAAAAAATTGGCGGAAGAGACAGGATATGTACTATTTATAAAATTTCACGACCTTATGGACTCCAAATGGATCCAAGAATACACAAAGCTAGCAAACGATATTCCCAATATAGTATTCAAAACGGATAAGAATATCATCAAATTTCTAATTCAGGCCGATATTCTTATAAGCGACACCTCATCGGTAATCTATGAGTTCATTCTCTTAGATAAGCCAGTAATTTCCTACAAAAATATTGCTGATAAGGTGTTATGGGACAATTCTATCACCTACACTAAACTTACCGAAAAAGTTTTAGAAAATTTACAGCAAGATCCATTTGCACCCGAAAGAGGATATATCAATATGCAGTTCCACCCCTATCAAGATGGAGCATCGGCCCAGCGAATGGTAGACACTGTTCAAAATTACATTCAAACCAAAGGTATCCCTGAGAAACGTAGGTTATCGCTCATAAGAAAGTTGAAAATAAACATGAAATTTGGACGTCCCTTTAAAAACATTTTCGAGGGTAAAAAGATTAATAAAATTTCAGCTGTTTTAATTACCTATAACGAGGATATACATATCGACGCAGTTTTAGAAAATTTAAAATTTACAGATGAAATAATTATAGTGGATTCCAATAGCACCGATGGGACCATTGAAAAAATAAAGAAACACCCCAATGTAAAATTAATCATTCGCCCCTTTGTTAATTATACGGATCAAAAGACATTTGCCCTAGAGCAGGCATCAAATGATTGGGTGTTGTTTTTGGATGCGGACGAACGCTTAACCGATGTCCTAAGGAATGAAATATTACATACGGTCAACTCAGACCAACCAACCGCAGACGCTTATTATTTTTATAGAACTTTTATGTTCAAGGATCAGGTACTGAGATTTAGTGGCTGGCAACGCGATAAGAACTATAGACTGTTTAAGAAAAGTAAGGTACACTTTACCCAGGATAGAATAGTACACGAAACATTAGTGGTCGATGGTAAATCTGATGTCCTTAAAAACAAACTGATCCATTACTCTTACAAAGATTATGAGGATTATAAAGGCAAAATGATTAAATACGGGCAAATGAAGGCGATAGAGGAATTGGAAAAGAATTACGACCCCAACATCTATCATTTTGTATTCCGCCCCCTATATAAATTTATAAACCATTATATTTTTAAACTAGGCATCCTTGATGGGAAGAAAGGAATAACAATTTGCTACCTAAATGCTTTAGGGGTATATGCTAGATATAAAGAATTAAGGCAATTGAGAAATAACAAATAGTACTGATTTATGGATGACATTCGCACCGAAGTACACCAATGTTTGGATATCCTGTCCAACGGCGGTCTAATTTTATATCCTACCGATACCGTTTGGGGTATAGGCTGCGACGCCACTAATGAGGCGGCAGTTGCCAAAATATACGCCTTAAAAAAAAGGACCAATACCAAAACCATGATCTGCTTGGTGGGAAACGACTTTATGTTGGAACAACACGTAACCAAAGTTCCCGATCTTGCCTATGACATTATGGACCTGGCCTCCAAACCTACAACCATCGTCTATGAATCCCCAAAGGGAATAGCCAAAAACTTAGTTACCAATGACAATACCCTGGCCATTAGGGTAGCAACGGATACCTTTTGCCAGAACCTTATTAAAAGGTTTAAGAAACCAATCGTCTCTACTTCTGCCAATATTGCAGGAGAGGCTACACCAACTTGTTTTAAAGAAATCTCGAAGGAGATTTTAAAAGGTGTGGACTATATAGTAAATTTGGAGCGTGATAAAATAAAGACCACTCCATCTTCTATTATCCTACTCGGTAATGATGGTACGGTTAAAGTGATCAGAGAATAATAATGACGAAGACAAACCACGAAGTAGCCTTAAACAATCCTATATTCTCCACCATTTCCAGTGCCGCTAAGGAACTTTCCATAGATGCCTATGTTATTGGGGGCTATGTCCGGGATTACCTTTTAAAAAGAGGGACTCCAAAAGACATAGACATCGTTGCAATAGGCAGCGGAATTGAACTTGCCCACAAGGTAGCCTCAAAACTACCAGGAAGTTCAGAGGTTTCCGTATTCAAAAATTTTGGCACTGCCATGGTCAAATATAAAGATATTGAGATCGAATTTGTTGGCGCAAGAAAGGAAAGCTATCACCGAGATAGCAGAAAGCCAGTAGTAGAAAATGGTAGTTTGGATGACGATCAAAAACGCAGGGACTTTACTATAAATGCCTTGGCAATCTCTTTAAACCCGAAAGATTATGGGAATCTATTAGATCCTTTTGATGGAATAGGGGATTTAAAAAGAGAACTAATCAGGACACCCTTGGACCCGAATATCACCTACTCGGACGATCCTTTGCGAATGATGAGGGCCATTAGATTTGCCACGCAATTAAACTTCACCATCCACCCAGATTCCCTAAAAGCGATAGCCGATAATAAAGATCGGATAAAAATTATTTCCAATGAACGTATCGTAGATGAGCTGAATAAAATTCTGGCGAGCAAAAAGCCTTCAATTGGATTTTCACTTCTCCATAAATCGGGGCTCCTGAGCTACATTCTACCAGAATTATTGGCTTTAGAAGGAATAGAGGAGATTGAGGGACAACGACATAAAGACAACTTTTGGCACACCTTGGAGGTAGTGGACAATATCGCTGAAAATACCGAAAATCTTTGGTTGCGATGGGCTGCATTGCTACATGATATTGGTAAGGCTCCTACTAAAAAATTTGATAAAAAAATAGGTTGGACCTTCCACGGACACGAGTTTTTAGGATCCAAAATGGTCTATAAATTATTTAAACGCCTAAGAATGCCCTTGAACGATAAAATGAAATTTGTTCAAAAAATGGTACTTATGAGTTCTAGGCCTATTGTACTTTCCGAAGATTTTGTGACCGATTCTGCAGTAAGGCGACTTATTTTTGATGCAGGGGAAAATGTGGAGGCCCTTATGATCTTGTGTGAAGCGGATATCACTACCAAAAATTCCAAAAAACAGCGGAAATACAGAAACAATTTTAAAATTGTCCGTCAAAAAATTGAAGAAGTAGAGGCTCGCGATCATGTTAGGAATTTTCAACCCCCGGTAAGTGGCGAGGAAATTATGGCCACCTTTAATCTAAAGCCGTCCAAGGAAATCGGAATTATAAAAGAAGTAATTAAAGAGGCTATCTTAGAAGGGGAAATCCCAAATGAATACCATGCGGCCCACGCCCTAATGCTAAAAAAGGGAAAGGAAATGGGATTAATTGCCAAGTAGTAGGCAAACAGATAAACGACCCAGATTAAAATAAATTTCCGTCTACGGAATTGTTTGTAGTCAGAAGAAAAGCTTTTATAAAAGAATAGTATTTCTCACAACGCTATTAATCTTTCAAATGCAAAATAAATTTACAAAAATCACCAAAATCGCTTTAGTCTTGGTCTATTTGGTCATTATAGCGGGGGCAGTAGTACGGATGACAGGAAGTGGCATGGGCTGCCCTGATTGGCCCAAATGTTTCGGTTATTATATTCCTCCAACGGAAATTTCTGAATTGGAATGGCAACCACAAAGGGAGTTTAAAAAAGGTCAGGTAATAATTGTTGAAGAAACCCTGCGCGTAGCTAAGTCAGATTTCATCACTGCCAACACTTATAAGGATGACAATTGGGAACTGTACACCAAACATGACTATGCGGTTTTTAATCCAACGCACACTTGGGTAGAATTTATCAACCGCCTTTTTGGCGCCCTTGCGGGGCTAGGAACCCTAATAATGGGGATAGCATCATTTTGGCTCTGGAAAAAACAAAAAAAGATTACCATACTCTCATGGGTCGTAGTGTTTGCCATGGGCTTCCAAGCGTGGCTAGGTGCTACCGTGGTATACTCCGTACTAGCACCTGCAAAAATCACCATACATATGGTTATGGCATTGATTATAGTGGGCATGATACTGTATATCTTAAATGCAGCAAATGAAAAACCAAGGTCGCACAAAGCGGATAAACCTGTCAAATATTTAATTTTCATCACCCTATTTGCCACTTTAATACAGGTGGTACTAGGAACTCAAGTACGGCAATTTGTAGACGAACAGATAATGGTTTACGGGGACTATGCTCCAGAGTTTTGGTTAAACGCTCCAGATGTCTATTTCTACCTACATCGCTCCTTTTCTATAATAGTAGTGCTTTTAAATCTGTATCTTGCTTATAGGATCACCAAATTGAATTTGGGATATTCGAAGATCAATTGGGTACTTTTAATGTTACTGATAGAAGTGATTACCGGTATGGCCATGTATTATTTAGATTTCCCCTTTTCGACACAAGCCTTACATCTCGTTATAGCTTCCCTCCTATTTGGATTTCAATCCTATTTAGCTTTGGAAGTTATAAATGCATTTAAAACGAGGAAAACTTTGTAACTTTGCCACCACAAAAAAATGGACGAGATGATATACAAAATACGGATAATTCTAGACGCAGAGGAGGATATTTTTAGGGATATGGAAATAGAGGGATCCAATACAATGGAAGAACTTCACGACGCCATAACCCAAGCTTTCGGTTTTTTGGGAAATGAAATGGCCTCCTTCTACACCTGCGACGATGAATGGATCCAGGATGAAGAAATAGCCTTGTTCGACATGAACGAAAATGGTTCTGATCTGCGATTGATGAATCAAGTCATCCTAACCGATATCATAACGGAAGTCTCTCCCAAACTTATCTATGTATATGATTTCTTAAGTATGTGGACCTTTTTTGTGGAGCTAGCGGATATTACTGAAAAAATTGATGGACAATCTTACCCCAATATACTTTTTAGTTTTGGCGAAGTACCGGATTCTCCACCAGAAAAAAAGTTTGAAGCCGACGAAAGCGAATTCGACTTTGACAATACCCTTGACAATTACGAAGACTTGGATTTTGATGAAAATTGGAATTAACCTTCCTAATATCCTTTCACTTGTCACGTTAAACTTATGCCTTATTTAATAGGTAGGGCAACCTAAACCTGACAATACAACTAGTACATTAACCGTTAAATTTCTGAAAAGTCTTATGATCAACTTATATACTACTCAAATTGAAACCATCTCCATTCACCGAGTGGGCAACAAAAACAAGAGTGAAGGCATTTTTTTATCAGAGGAGCCCTTCGCCTTAAATGATGAGACCACAGGTCTCTTAAAGGAATATTTTTTCAAGCCATTTCGAGAGAAGGAAGAAAACTATTTCCATTTTTCCAATGAGGTAGATCTAGAGTTCAATGAACTCTATAAGATTGTGGATAATATTTTCACGGATCCAGACAGCCTTCATGAAAATTCAAAAAAAATTGCCAATCATCTCTTCGAGCAATCTAACCACCCCCATATAAAAAGCGGAGAGGTATATATTGCCTATCTAACTGATCTGATGCTGGACAATGTTAAGGTAAACGCCGTTGGAATTTTTAAGAGTGAACTAAAGCACGATTTTCTCCAATTTCAAGAAAACGGAGGGAATTTAGACATCTTGGTACAACAAGGGATTAACATTAATAAACTGGACAAAGGTTGCTTAATCTTCAATACCGATAAGGAAGAGGGCTACAAAGTATTATCTGTAGATAGCAATCGCTATGATACCAAATATTGGTTAGAAAATTTCCTGGATGTAGAGGCCCTATCCGACGATAATTTTAAAACTAAAAATTATCTTAAATTTTGTCAGAGTTTTGCAAAGGACGTAGTCTTGCCTGCCGAGGACAAACAACAAGAAGTCCTATTTATGAACAGGGCCGTGAACCATTTTGCCAAAAACGATACCTTTGAGGAAACCAACTTCTTGAACGAGGTAATGGAAAATCCAGAGCTTATCCCAGAATTTAAGCACTATAAAGAAGAAAAAGGACCCAAATATAGCATTGAGGACGTTGCTTCCTTTGACATTGCGAACAAAGCAGTATCCGATGCAAGGAAAAAAATAAAAAACGTTATTAATCTAGACACCAATATCCAAATAAAACTGGATTTTATCAATCCGGATTCAGCGCAAAAATTTGTGGAAAAAGGCTGGGACGAAGACCGTCAGATGTATTACTACCTTATTTATTTCAACAAGGAACAGAAGAATTAACAATAATAACTAAAAGGGGAAGCCATAAAGCTTCCCCTTTTAGTTATTATATAAATACGAAACCGCGCTTACCTCCGAGATTATATCTATTGTCTATATTTATTCTCTAAAATTTGTTTCATACTGACATCCTCATAATTTCTTCTTACAAAATCCAGTGCCAATGATAACACCTCTCCCATGGAGGTACAGTTTTTAAAGGAAATATCCCCAGTAAGTTCATGTATATGTTGTGACAGGGCTGCAATATTTTCTGGGTTGGAAATATGGTCTACTCTACTAATAGCCATCAACCTCTTAATCCTGTTCCCGGAACTTAAAATCCGCTTTGCCACTATGGATCGCTCCTCAATCTTATATTGATCAACTGAATTACGTTGTAATTTCTCCTTTACCAACATCACCATGAGGTAATTTTCCTTAAAAAATTGAGGGCGGTATACCTTCAATTTTCCTTCGTAGCACTGTTGATCAAAATCGATTGCCCGTATTTTATAGACCACATGATCAAAATCGTGGGTAGGAACAATCACGTAATTGTAGGACCGCATATCTCCTAAAAGTCGGATCATACAACGTTCATTGAACTTTACAAATTCCTTTGCCAATTGCGATTTTTCAGATTCCGTGCAGTTGGGTAAAATATCCTTAATAAAAACATCTCCGGGAATTCCGGCTATATGCTCCTCGATCAAGGTATCCTTATACACTAAAAAGTTTAGATTATAGGGCGACAACATATGCTCTAGTTCCAAGCCATAGATTCGGGAAGCATCGGTCTTTTTTACATAAAAATAAGTGAAGTTATCATTCAGGATATTCCTAACCTTGATTCTAAAGGGCTGGGAATTCCCAAAGGTACAAAAGTCCACCGCATCTACATTTAAGAACGGGAAGATGCTATCACTCCCATCCGAATGTAGAATAGAATACACCTTTTTTAGACTGATGTCTATTTCGATTCTATCATACTCACTGTAATAGACCCTTACCCAAAGCGTATCCTTATCATCGGAATCATAGACCACAACAGAGCCTGAAAATCTAAGCAGATCTTCATAGAAAATTGGAATTTCAATTTTCCGACTATAATGCTCCAAATAGTCGTCCAATTTTTTGCTGACTGGATAGGCAGGCTTTTTCTTGGACATTAATTTTTCGGACATAGGGTATTATTTTTTTTACACCAATAAAAATTTTAAATGCGGGGTTTTCATAGAAAAGCCGTTTTTTTACAAGATACGCATCCTATAAAATCAATTAAAATCTGAAACCATAAAAAAGGGATATCCAACAACTGATTTTTGCCCCTTCCACAGTTTGATAAGATAGCAATTTTGTAGACCAATCCTAGCCCTATAAATCATAAATTTACCGCGATGACAAAAGTCTGGAGTTTTATCGAAGCTATTGGACTCCAATAAAATTATAAAGATAAACAGATATTTAGAAATGGACCAGTCGACCTCAGCAATTTAGACGCCAACAGCGATGGCGAACCGGACAATTCTACGAGAATCAATTTTCAACACATTAAAAAATAGTATTGCCAAGAGAAGAATCAACTATCGGGTGGAACCATAAAAAGTGGTAAAAGCTATATTATTTCCGTAAAATTGTAACAAAACAACCCGTTGTTCGTCAAGTAGATACAAACAACTGAAAAACGAACCCAATTTGGAATCGATATTAACTGTTACCAATCTAACCAAAAAATTTGGTTACCTCACTGCCGTAAAGAACCTCTCGTTTAACATTGAAAAAGGAAATGTTTACGGAATCTTAGGCCCAAACGGAAGCGGGAAGTCCACCACCCTTGGCATTGTACTGAATGTAGTAAATCGTAGCTCAGGAAGCTTCTCTTGGTTCAATGGAACCACTTCTACCCATCAGGCTTTAAAGAAGGTGGGCGCTATTATAGAGCGCCCCAACTTCTATCCGTATATGACCGCGATTCAAAACCTAAAATTAGTTTGCAAAATCAAGGAAGTTTCTACAGACAAAATTGAGGAGAAACTGGAATTAGTAGGACTATTGGATCGAAAAAATAGTAAGTTTCAGACCTATTCTTTAGGAATGAAGCAGCGGTTGGCGATAGCCTCTGCCTTACTCAATGATCCGGAAATACTTATTCTAGATGAACCCACCAATGGGTTGGACCCCCAAGGCATTCATCAAATTAGGGAAATCATAAAAAAAATTGCTTCCCAGGGCACCACCATTTTATTGGCTTCGCATTTATTGGACGAAGTTGAAAAGGTATGCAGCCATGTCGTAATTCTAAGAAAAGGAGAAAAATTGTATTCAGGGCGTGTAGAGGACATGCTTGCCAGCCACGGCTTTTTCGAATTAAAATCCACGCAATCGGACGCTTTGATCGATTTTCTGGGGAATCATGCCAGTTTTGGCACTGTAAAACAAGAGAATGGGATGATTACCGCCATTCTAAAAGAAGAGATGGATGCTATGACCTTGAACAGGGATTTGTTTGAAAAAGGAATAGTGCTTTCCCATTTGGTTAAACGCAAAGAGAGCCTAGAAGAGCAGTTCTTGACCCTTACCAACAACACTCAAACACCAAATTAACAAGCCTAACCACTCCAGAATATGTTGCGATTATTACAAATAGAATTTATAAAATTATGGAATAATAGGGCTAGTAAAGTTCTAATCATCTCTTATTTCACCCTCATTTTATGTATGGCGCTTATAGCGACTATAAAATTTGATATAGGTCCCATTCAGTTCCATGTAGCCGATCAGGGAATTTTTAATTTCCCTTATATATGGCACTTGAACACATGGATTGCAGCGGGATTAAAACTTTTTTTCGCCATAATAATCGTTTCTATGATGGCCAATGAATACAGCAACAAAACTATAAAGCAGAATTTAATAGACGGCCTTAGCAAGAAAGAATTTATTGCCTCAAAATTTCTTACGGTTATTGCGTTCTCTCTGGTTTCTACCCTATTTGTATTTTTGGTCTCTCTGGTCTTGGGTTTAGTGTACTCCGATTTTACAGAATTTTCTATTGTATTTTCAGATTTACAATACGTATTGGCCTATTTTATAAAGCTTGTAGGGTTCTTTTCTTTCTGTCTTTTCCTGGGAATATTTGTAAAACGTTCGGCGTTTGCATTGGGCTTCTTAATTATTTGGTTTGCCATAGAAAATTTGGCCATTCGATTTTTCGTATGGTGGATTGCTGGAAAAGAAGCTTCCGCAGCCGTAATGAAATTCCTTCCGTTGGAATCCATGTCCAATCTAATTAAAGAACCGGTATCCCGGTTCAAGGCTGTTCAGAGTATGGTAGCACAAATTGGAGAGGAATTTAATAAAGATTACAATGTTCATTTTTATGAAATTTTGATTGTGGGATGCTGGACGGCAATTTTCATTTACCTGTCCTATGCCCTATTGAAAAAACGAGATCTTTAGGTAGCCTGGCATTTTGTGATCACCACCATCTATCCAGAAGAAACATCAGTTTCTTCTAAAGGGTATTATTTCCATTGTAGAAATCGACGCTCAAATCGATTACAGTCTTAAATTCTAGCTAAAGGGCAAAGGGTATTGGGTAGGTTTTAGTATTTTTAAAAAATGAAATTTAAAGTTGTTTCGGAATTTAAACCTACTGGAGACCAACCCTCGGCAATCAAGCAATTACGGGAAGGTCTGGAGACCGACGAACGTTACCAAACCCTTTTGGGGGTAACAGGATCGGGAAAGACATTTACCGTGGCCAATGTTATAGAAGAGGTACAACGGCCCACTTTGGTACTTGCCCACAATAAAACCTTGGCTGCCCAATTATACTCGGAATTCAAGCAGTTTTTTCCTGAGAATGCCGTGGAATATTTTGTATCCTACTACGATTATTATCAGCCAGAAGCCTACATACCTTCCTCGGGCACCTATATAGAAAAAGATCTTTCCATAAATGAAGATATAGAAAAACTGCGATTGAGCACTACCTCATCCCTATTATCGGGCAGAAGGGATGTCTTGGTGGTAGCCTCTGTATCTTGTTTATACGGTATTGGAAATCCCGTGGAATTTAAAAAGAACGTGATCAACATCCATAAGGATCAAGTAATTTCCAGAACAAAATTCTTACATCAATTAGTGCAGAGCCTGTATTCTAGGACTACTGCCGATTTTAAGAACGGTAATTTCAGGGTAAAGGGCGATGTCGTTGACGTTTTCCCTAGTTATGCCGACCACGCATTTAGAATTCATTTCTTTGGTGATGAGATAGAGGAGATAGAGGCTTTTGACCCTTTTAAGAACAAGATTCTTGAAAAATACGAACAGTTGAATATTTATCCCGCCAATATGTTTGTTACCTCCCCAGATATTTTGCAGAACGCCATTCACCTTATTCAGGAGGATATGGTGAAACAGGTAGCCTATTTTAAGGAGATAGGAAAGCATTTGGAAGCGAAACGCTTGGAAGAGCGCACCAATTTTGATCTGGAAATGATACGTGAATTGGGGTATTGTTCCGGAATAGAAAATTACTCCAGATATTTGGACGGCAGACAGCCGGGTACCCGTCCCTTCTGCTTATTGGATTATTTTCCAGACGATTACTTAATGGTGGTTGATGAGAGTCACGTTACCATTCCACAGGTACACGCCATGTATGGAGGTGACCGCTCTAGAAAAGAAAATTTAGTGGAATACGGCTTTAGGCTCCCCGCAGCTATGGATAACCGCCCCTTAAAATTTGAAGAGTTTGAAGCCCTCCAAAATCAGGTTATCTATGTAAGTGCTACTCCTGCGGATTATGAATTACAATTAAGTCAAGGAGTATTTGTGGAGCAGGTGATACGACCCACTGGATTGTTGGACCCCATAATAGAGGTACGCCCCAGTTTGAACCAGATTGACGATCTAATTGAAGAGATCCAACTACGTGTAGAAAAGGACGAACGGACTTTAGTAACGACCTTGACCAAACGGATGGCCGAGGAATTGGCCAAATACCTGACCAGAATAAATATAAGGTGCCGATACATACACAGTGATGTGGATACTTTGGAGCGAGTAGAAATTATGCAAGATTTGCGTAAAGGGGTGTTCGATGTCCTTATTGGTGTTAATTTGCTCAGGGAAGGCTTGGATCTACCCGAGGTTTCGTTAGTAGCCATTTTAGATGCCGACAAGGAAGGATTTTTAAGAAGCTCCCGATCCTTGACCCAAACGGTGGGAAGGGCTGCAAGAAACCTCAATGGCAAGGCGATCATGTATGCGGACAAGGTTACCAATAGCATGCAAAAAACTATTGAGGAGACCAACTACCGAAGGGAAAGGCAGACCGCTTACAATATTGCCAACAACATAACTCCAACTGCCCTGAATAAAAGCTTGGATAATGTTCTCTCGAAAAATTCAGTTTCTACCTATCATTTTGAAAAGGAGGAAATGAGGGCAGCGGAACCCGATCTTCTGTATTTGACGCAGCCACAAAAAGAAAACATGATCCGCAATAAACGTAAGGCCATGGAGAAAGCCGCCAAAGAATTGGATTTTATGCAAGCCGCCAAACTGCGGGATGAGATTAAAGCATTGCAAGAACAGGAGTAAATGGTATTGGCTTTATTAGCAGTTGATTGCATCTACCCCTACAGGCTTGCGTAATGGTTACTTTTGTCAGCCACCGGCGTTTATGCAAATGGTATATCTAATGGCTGTTATTGTTAGTCTTAACCAAGTCCAATTGCCAATTTCTAATCGGCTTTTAACTCAACAGGTATTTATCGACCATGGGATTGAATAAATTTTATAGACTACCTTAAAAATCAATCTTATAAAAAAAAGGAAGGCGCTTTAATTGCTTAAAGCGCCTTCCCCATCTAACCAACCAAACTATCAAATAATTCCCTTTAGACAAGGAAATTCAATCCAAACTTATGCTACTGTAATGGCCCTTTTAGGTTTTGGCAAAGCTTCTTCTTTCTTGGGCAATACAAACTTTAAGATTCCATCCGTATAAGAGGCATCAATCTTATCAATATCCACGGTTTCAGGCAAAGTAAACACACGTTTAAAGGAGCTAAAAGAAAATTCTCTCCTAGTGTAATTATCCTCGCTTTTATTTTCATCTTTTTGTATTTCGGAGGAAATGGTGAGCACTTCTTTATCGATCTCGACCTTAAAATCTTCTTTTTTTCTTCCAGGAATAGCCATTTCCAACTCAAAATCACTATCGGATTCCTTTACGTTTACCGCAGGTACGTTGTGTTTAAAAGTATCCATTCCGCCAAACCAATCTGGTCTTAGGATCTCATTCATTAAAGATGGAAAAACAACATTGTTTCTTTTAACTATACTCATGATTTTTTATTTTAAATTAAACTTATGATTGCATTGTTCATGAGGATAGAGGCAAAACCTGTACCATTGCACAACTAGCGACATTATGTCGCTTAATTCGATTTAAATCATGACGTAATGGCGTGTATTTAAAATAAGCGTGAAGTTTATTAGAAATATCGGAGCAATAGAACCTAGATTTAGTTGTAATGCGCCTTAAAAATATTAATCAGCACTTTAGGCGGAACCACCTTATTGGGATAGTTGTGCATCACTTTCAAGACTTGCTCAATTGCTGCTGGGGGCAATCCAAATCGCAGTCCTATATTATGGAGCCGCACCACTTCCGAGGAAGTTTGCTGTTGATCTATGTTCATCAACAAAACCAACCGATGAAACTGCAGAATACGTTCCCCCTCTGTGTTGGGCAGCAGTTTTTCTACTTTTCTATGAAAGAGGGAATCAAAGGTCTCCTTATCCACCCCTAGCTGCGCAGCTATCTGTATCAAAAAATCATATTCGGAATCTTTAATGGCCCGATTCGCCTTGACAAAGGTGATCATTTCTGATAACAGACTAAATTTCTCCTCTCGACTATTCATTCTTGGGCGTTTTAACCTAAATTACATTAAATATTTTAGTATAAACGTTTAAAGCAATTGGAAAATTAGAAACCTATAGCCATTGGGTTTAATTTTTGTAATATCTTGCCAAAAAAATTACAACATGACCAATAACGATATTCTTAAGAAGTTGCGGGTAGCCTTAAAGCTTAGGAACGACGAAATAGTGGATATTTTAGAACTGGTAGATTTTAAAATAACCAAGAGCGAGTTGGGGGCTTTATTCAGAAAAGAAGACCATCCGAATTACACAGAATGTGGAGATCAAATTTTAAGAAATTTCTTGAACGGAATGGTTATTCACTACAGAGGGACCAAGGAAAATCCTAAAGATCCGGAGAACAGCCTGCCTAAACCTGCAAAAAGCAAACCCTCCTCGACAGGGTCAAGACCTTCATTTAAAGAGTCGCAACAAAAACGAGTTGATCAGGACATCTCACCCGTAAAATACAAGAACAAAAAAAAGTCCTGAAAACAATTCAGGACTTTTTTCAACAACATTTTGTCTTAACCCTTGATCATTACTGGAATCTTATAAGTTACCCCTGTCTCAACATTAGCGTCTTTTACCTTAATGTAATTTAATCTGCTCTTTACATAGGTATCCAAAACTTCTTCATTGGTCATTACAGAAAGGACCACAATTTCATTTTCGGTATTTACCGTAAAATACACTACTGCACTCATTTCTTCACCTTCTGATACTTTAAACACATCGTGAGACAACAATGTGCTTATTTGCTTAGACAAGGTTTTGGAAGGATTATCTTCTATTGCATTAGTAGCAAAGACACTTCCTACACATAATAGCATTGCAGCTACAAGAATTAAATTTAACTTTCTCATGATGATTGTTTTTAGATTGATGAATTATTATTTAACTGTATGGATGAGATACACTTAAAAGACGGGTAACTAAAAAAAATGTTACGCGTATTTTTATTTTTAACATATGTTTAACAAGACGGATCCGCCACAAAAAAAAGCAGCTCCTTATGGAACTGCTCTTTAATTTATGGTGAATTCTATCTCCTTACGCCAAGACCTCCTTAACCTTATCGGCAGCTTCTTGGAATTGGACGGCAGAATGTACAGCCAATCCTGAATTATCTATAATTTCTTTTGCCAACTCGGCATTGGTACCCTGTAATCTAACAATAATAGGAACCTTAATGGCATCCCCCATATTCTTATAGGCATCCACAATTCCTTGCGCCACTCTATCACAACGCACTATTCCTCCAAAAATATTGATGAGGATACATTTTACAGCTGGATCTTTAAGAATAATCCTAAACGCCTCTTCAACTCTTTTGGCATCTGCAGTACCACCTACATCCAAAAAGTTTGCAGGCTCCCCTCCAGCCATTTTAATCAGATCCATAGTAGCCATGGCCAGACCAGCCCCGTTTACCATACATCCAACATTACCATCGAGATCCACATAGTTAAGACCGACTGCTCTTGCCTCTACCTCGATCGCATTTTCCTCTCGTAAATCCCTCATTTCAGCATATTGCTTTCTTCTGTACAAAGCATTATCATCTATGGAGACTTTAGCATCTACTGCCATGATCAGATCGTCTGAAGTCTTAAGAACTGGGTTTATCTCGAACATACTTGCATCACTTTCTATATATGCTTTATACAGGTTGGATACAAATTTGGTCATTTCCTTGAATGCCGTTCCCGATAATCCTAGGTTAAAGGCAATTTTCCTTGCTTGAAAAGGAAGCAAACCTGTTGCCGGGTCTATTTCCTCCGTAAAAATTAGATCCGGGGTATTTTCCGCCACTTCCTCTATATCCATTCCACCTTCGGTAGAATACATAATCATATTTCTTCCACTTGCTCTATTAAGCAAGACAGACATATAAAATTCTTTGGTTTCGCTATCGCCTGGATAATAAACATCTTCCGCCACCAAAACCTTATGAACCCTTTTTCCTTCAGCTGAAGTTTGTGGAGTCACTAGGTTCATTCCAATAATATTTCCTGCGATTTCCTCTACCTCCCGCAAGTTCTTGGCAAGTTTAACACCGCCACCTTTACCACGTCCTCCAGCATGAACCTGAGCCTTTATAACATGCCAGCCGGTTCCTGTTTCCTGTGTCAATTGTTTAGCGGCCTCTACCGCTTCCTTAGCATTATGTGCAACCACTCCGCGTTGGATACGCACGCCAAAGCTTGCTAAAATCTCTTTTCCCTGATATTCGTGAAGGTTCATAAATTATAGGTATCTATTTGTTACGCTACAAAAATAGGAAACCCGTGGGATTTACCCTAATTAAATAAATTTCCTTTTAGCCATGCATAAAACATCCCTTTCTCCATCGGGATATGTTTTGATTATTTTCCACAACGGCATTTTGTCCCAAACTCAATTTTGTATTACACAGCGACTAATATACCCAGGTTTCCAATCCTAACACCACCTCTCTATCCTTATAAATAGTACTTTATAGTGGTATAAGCGAACAGTTTCACTCAGATAAAAATAGGAAGACTTATTTTTATTGTTATAAATACAACATAATGTTACATTATTCAATTATTGCGAACTATTTTTTGCTCAGCGTCAATAAGAAGTCTAAATTTGCATAAAATTAAAATGTAATGCAACGAACTGATCTATTAAAGATAGCTAAAACATATGGTGACCCTGTATATGTTTATGATTCGGAAAAAATTATTTCCCAATTCCATCGATTGACAAATGCATTTAAGGGTGTCAAGAAGTTGAAGTTAAATTATGCCGCCAAAGCCCTTTCAAACATTACCATTTTAAGGTTAATGAACAGTTTAGGCAGTGGTTTGGACACCGTTTCCATTCAGGAAGTCCAACTGGGATTATTAGCTGGATTTGCACCCGATGATATCATTTTCACGCCTAACGGCGTATCCTTGGAAGAGATTGAAGAAGCGTCCAAATTAGGGGTTCGCATCAATATAGACAACCTATCCATTTTGGAGCAGTTTGGCAGCAAGCATCCAGATGTGCCTATCTGTATCAGAATAAACCCCCATGTTATGGCCGGAGGCAACTCTAATATATCTGTGGGTCATATAGATTCTAAATTTGGGATTAGCATTCATCAAATTCCACATTTGCTCCGTATTGTAAAGTTGACCAATATGAACGTTAATGGGATACACATGCATACTGGTAGCGATATACTGGATATAGATGTATTTCTATACGCATCGGAGATTTTATTTGAAACAGCCAAAAATTTTGACAACCTAGAGTTCATCGATTTTGGAAGTGGTTTTAAAGTACCGTACAAAGAGGGTGACATAGAAACCAATATTGAAGAATTGGGGAGTAAATTGTCTAACCGTTTCAATACATTCTGCAAGGAATACGGTAGGGAACTTACGCTTGCCTTTGAACCTGGCAAGTTTTTAGTGAGTGAGGCCGGTGTTTTCTTGGCGAAGGTAAACGTTGTAAAACAGACGACCTCTACGGTGTTTGCCAGTGTAGATTCCGGATTCAATCATTTGATTCGTCCAATGCTTTACGGTGCCACCCATTTCATAGAGAACATTTCCAATCCAAACGGACGTGAGCGCTACTACTCCGTAGTCGGTTATATTTGTGAGACCGATACCTTTGCTAGCAATAAAAGGATCAATCAAATTACTGAGGGGGATATACTTTGCTTTAAAAATGCTGGTGCCTATTGCTTTACCATGGCCAGTAATTACAATTCCAGATACAGGCCAGCAGAAGTGCTTTGGCACGAAGGGAAAGCTATATTGATAAGGGAGCGCGAGACCTTTGAGGACCTAATCAAAAACCAAATAGACGCCAAAAATCTTTTTGCCCCAGCCGTTGAAAAAGCAGTAGCAAAATAAATCATTCTTTTTTACGTTAGGAGTTCAGTACTATTTCGACGAAAGGAAACAAAAAAAAGGATGACTATGGTAAATAAATCCGTTTACACCCTAATAGCAATGTTTGGTCTAGCATTAATACCTTTTAGCGGTATGGCTCAGGCCGTGAAATGGTTGAGTTGGGAAGAAGCTGTACAACTGGCAGAAACCGATAAAAATCCTAAGAAAATTTTTGTGGACGTCTACACCGATTGGTGTGGATGGTGCAAAAAAATGGACAAGGACACTTTTCAGGATCCTAAGGTTGCGGAGTATATGTCCAAAACCTATTATATGGTAAAGTTGGACGGAGAAGGTAAGGACCCTATTGAATTTAAAGGTCGGACTTTTAAATTTGTTCCCTCGGGAAGAAACGGGTACCACGAATTTGCTGCCGCATTAATGCAAGGCAAAATGAGCTATCCTACCACTATTTTTTTAGATGAAAAAGTTAATATGCTTTCCCCCGTTCCTGGGTATCAAAAGCCAGAACCATTTTTAAAAATCGCCAAATATTTTGGTGATGACATTCATAAAGAAAAGGATTGGCAGGCCTACGATAGTGAAAGCAAATAAGAATTTATACAATACCATTTTAATCCATTACGAAACAAAAAAAAAGACCCAATTGGGTCTTTTTTTTTGTTTTATAAATATCAATACCTACCTACTATAGTTAGGGGATTCTTTTGTGATGGTTACATCGTGCGGATGACTTTCGTTAATACCGCTCGCTGTAATCTTAACAAATCTTCCAGTTTCCTGTAGTGTTGCGACATCTTTTGCTCCACAATACCCCATTCCGGCACGTAATCCCCCTATAAACTGATGAATACTTTCATATAAATCTCCTTTATAAGGTACACGTCCCACGATTCCTTCTGGCACCAACTTTTTAATATCGTCTTCCACATCTTGGAAATATCGATCCTTACTTCCTTGCCTCATAGCCTCAACGGAGCCCATTCCCCTATAGGTCTTGTACTTTCGTCCTTCGTAGATTATGGTCTCTCCTGGCGATTCTTTGGTCCCTGCTAATAGTGATCCCAGCATTACAGAGTCGGCACCTGCCGCAATCGCTTTAGGGATATCTCCAGTATATCGGATCCCTCCATCGGCAATAACAGGAACTCCACTACCTTTAATGGCGGCAGCAACTTCCAGAACTGCAGAAAACTGTGGAAAACCAACACCTGCAACCACTCTGGTCGTACAGATAGACCCAGGGCCTATCCCTACTTTAACCGCATCTGCACCGGCTTCCACCAAATATTTGGCAGCCTCAGCAGTAGCAATATTACCTACAATGACTTCTAAATCAGGAAATCTGGCTTTTACTTGTTTCAATACCTCAACTACCCCTTTGGTATGGCCATGGGCCGTATCTATTATAACTGCATCCACACCAGCATTTACAAGCGCCTCTGCCCTATCAACCGCATCGGAAGTAACTCCCAAGGCCGCAGCGACCCGTAATCTTCCATACTGGTCTTTATTTGCAATTGGTTTTTGGGTAAGTTTGGTAATATCCCTAAAGGTAATGAGTCCAACTAAGACATTATTTTTATCCACTACCGGAAGCTTTTCGATCTTATTAACCTGTAAAATATCTTCCGCCTGCTCCAAGGACGTTCCCTCGGCCACGGTAACCAGATTTTTAAAGGTCATTACTTCGCCAATTGGACGTTCGTTATTTTTCTCGAAACGAAGATCTCTATTGGTCACAATTCCGATCAATTTTCCTTTATCATCAACAATTGGTATTCCTCCAATACTGTATTCCTTCATATTGGCCTTGGCATCGCCTACGGTTGAATTTAAGGGAAGGGTAACCGGATCCAAGATCATACCACTTTCCGCCCGTTTTACCCGGCGTACCTTTTGGGCCTGATCCTCTATGGACATGTTCTTGTGCAATACGCCTATTCCACCTTCACGGGCCATAGCAATAGCCATACGCGATTCCGTAACGGTATCCATAGCTGCGGAAACAATAGGCACATTAATAGTAATGTTTCTTGTGAATTTCGTTTGAATGTTGACTTCCCTTGGCAGGACCTCGGAAAAAGCAGGAACTAAAAGTACGTCATCGTAAGTTAGACCTTCTCCAATAATTTTATGTAGGTGAGCTTTCATAGCAATTAAAGATTAATTGCGTGCAAATATACTACATAATGAAATAAAATTAATCAGTTATTTCATTTAATGACAGTTGAGGGCTTCAGAAATAATTGATAAAGCACCAGAATTGCCGAAACACTGAAGGTTAAGGTCATAAAAAAACCTGATAGGATAACCACATATTTCATCCATAGTAGCCCAGACCACATAAGGTAAATACCTCCAAAAGTAAGTACAACCGACAGTAAAGGTTCTATAGTGAGGAACATTTTTAATTTATGTGGGAGTTTAGTAATCCAGACCAAAATACCCAGAAGAAAGAAAATAAAGGACATGGATAAAATATGGGTATGTATAATGGTCAACATCTCCCTATCCCCTTTTTTAAATTTCATTACCTCGGCCTCCACATCATCCTCATTTCCCATGTAGTTCTCTACAAGTCCATTACTGGAAGTGGAACTGGTTTGGGAAACAAACAGCAGTCCTGTATAAAAACCAATGCTAAGCACCAATACAAAAGCCCCTATAAACCATTTAATCCCCGTTGGTAAATTGATCAGCAAACCGTTATAGTTCATTACAACAGATTTTTATTTTTAAGAATTGCAATAGTTTGTAGTAAATTATCCATAGCCATGGTCATAGAGCGAACAGAAATAGTGGCTCCAGAAATGCCATCAATATTGCTATTGTGATCTACCCTATCACTACTGGTTTTCCCAATAAATTGCTGTAACCATCGTTTACTGCCAATTTCACCTCCATATTCCTCCCGATAAATTAAAATTTTGGAATGTATTACGGTCAAATCAGTGTCGAAAACCACCAAATAATCAAAAGTAGCCGTTTTGCTAGGTGCATTTCCAACATAAATGTAACCCAGAAATTCCGTGCCTTTTTCGAGTTTAAAAAAATTATCAGTAGTTATTTTGGTTGGAAGTTCAGCGTTGTCTACAACTGACACCTTAATGGCATTCATAACAATAGTACTGGATCCGAAGACTTTTTCTATTTCCTTCCCTACTTTCTTTTGTAGATGTTCGGGCAGTCCATATCCAAATAACGCCAATGCGATAAATAGTAACAAGCTTATTATTTTAATTCGGTGCATCATAGGGCAAAAATACTAATTTAGAATCATTTTTAATTATAATCTGAACATTGAACGAAATTTTATTCCATGGAAAGCTCGATTGCGAATCCTCATATAAAATGGACAACAAAAAATTCCGATAACCGCCGTTTTAAGGGGAGTGTATCGGAACTTAATGTGCTATTGATTATAGGGTACAAATATCCGTCTGGATGGGCTATTTAAAACCAAACCCCTATACCCAGGTTTAAACGATTCTTAACATCATCTCCGGATAATGCATTATCTCTAAATTGATAGTCGGCCTTCAGAACTACACCTGGAGCAATATGATAGCTTAATCCAGTAGTCAAATCCGTTCTATCATAAGCTTTGTTTTTGGTTAGATTGCCAGCAGTATCGGCATGGGTATTATAGTTTTCATACCGGGCAAAAGCGTATAATTTTTGTTCCTTAGTGGTCGGCAACAGATTAAAGGCTCCTTCTACATAATATCCTTGCAAGGCACTACCTAAATCCCTATTGGCCAACGTATTGTATTTGTCCGTATCCGATAAGGAGGCGTAGACAAACTGTCCTCTTGCTGTAAAGCGCTCGTAGGCATATCGCGCATCCAAACCATACATGGCTATGCCAATGTTGGCCCCCTCCAGAGTCTCAATATCATCTGCCGCCTGGGTCTTGCCGAAATACGTGGCAAATCCAATTTTTAATCCAGGAATACCATAATAATCCAATTTAGTGGATAAGGTTGGACTGTCTACAGTAGATTTTATTCCTTTCTGCCTTCCCCCTCGCAAGCCATTCTCTCCCTTAAGAAATCCTGACACACCACCATCGCCATTAAATTCGGTAGACTTAAATCCGTTAAAAATATAAGCTTGATAACCTAAAGATATAGTATTCAACTTTCCACTGACCCCAACACCAAGTTCCCTCCAAGTGGTAGGAACAATTACATTGTCCATTTCTGGCCGCTCTACCCCATTAAAGGTGGTTGGCTCATGATGCTCATTAATAATCCCCATAGGGACCAACATTAACCCGCCCCTTAGGTATACGTTATTGGCTACATTATAGTTAACAAATGCCTGCTCCACATATATTTCCTCTACATGCTCCAATTCAATTTCAGTAAAGAATTGGGTTTTATCATTAAATCGATATCCCAACAAAAGCACTAATCGCTGTACGTCTAGCTCCCCATTATCACCTTCTGGCTGATTGTACAGCATCTCCCCATAAGCCCCTAAGGTTACCGCAGAACCATTGATGCCAGAAGGTAAGTTATGTGTAGAATTTATTCGGTTCTGTGAATCTAGATCCGATGAATCGGTATGGACCTGCCCTAACATGGTTGCTGTGAAAAATAAAGCTAGAAGATAAATGGACTTTTTCATGAAATATTATGTTTATTTAGACTAGTTGTAAATAATAAAAAACGAGTGCAAATATAAACTCAGAAATCATTCTCACAAATTTTTATTTAAATTAATTCTAAATAAATAGTGATATTTAACATTTATAGATCGAAATAAAGGCGCTAACTACTAGTGATACTCAGTAAAAAGGTCGGTGGCCTTATTAAAAGCCGCCTCAAAAGTCATCCAATTTACATTGGTATCCATTTTCGCTTTAGTGAAATAAGAGAGTAATTTCTCCGTGGGCATATTCCCAGTAAGTTCGTCTTTAGCCATAGGGCAACCCCCAAACCCCTGTACCGCTCCATCAAATCTTCTACAACCTGCATTAAAGGCTGCATCAACCTTTTCGTGCCATTTAGTAGGAATGGTATGTAAATGCGCTCCAAATTCAATTTCGGGGAATTGCGGAATTAAATGCGAAAACAGATAATCGATTACCTCCGGGGTAGAAGACCCCACGGTATCGGAAAGAGACAGTATTTTCACCCCCATTCCTGCTAATTTTTCGGTCCACTCACCAACGACTTCTACACTCCACGGATCCCCGTAAGGGTTGCCAAAACCCATGGAGATATACGTAACCACCTCTTTTCCATTAGCATCAGCTATGGCTAGGATCTCCCTTAAGGTCTCCACAGATTGTGCAATTGTCTTATGGGTATTCCGCATTTGAAAGTTTTCCGAGATGGAAAAAGGATACCCTAAATAGTCAATACTTGCATGTAGGGCAGCATCCTGAGCCCCTCTTATATTGGCAACAATGGCTAATAATTTTGTATTGGTACGCGATAGATCTAGCTGTTGTAAAACATCAGCGGTATCCACCATTTGAGGTATCGCTTTTGGAGAAACAAAACTCCCAAAATCGATCGTATCAAAACCGCAGTTCAGCAAGGCTTGGATATATTTCACCTTGTTTTTGGTAGGAATGAATGTCTTTATACCCTGCATGGCATCCCTTGGACATTCAATTATTTTAACGGTTTTGGACATTCCTAATAAAATAGCTTGCTCAAAATTACTATTATTTATCAGATAATAACAGATAAATACCAATACCGGTAAAAACTAGGATTTGGAGCCATTTTAAGATCTTCCCCAGGTTTCCATTATCTTTAATATAATCTGATATAGCACCAGATAATATAGCAATCCCACTAAAAATAACAAAGGACACCAACATAAAGATAAATGCTAACACATAAAACTGTACCACAACATTTATAAAGTGACTGAATAAAAACCCAGGAAAAAATGCCAGGAAAAAAATCCCGACTTTTGGATTTAGTACGTTCATTATAAAGCCCTGCTTATACAAAGCTCCTAAGCTTTTCTTATCCGAAGATTCTCCAGAAATCTTCAATGCACTGGGACTTCTAAAGACCTTGTAGGCTAAATAAAACATATATAAAGCCCCAAACAATTTGATGGTGAAAAATAAATTGGGATTCTGTTTAATAATTGCCGAAACCCCAAAGGCCAACAAGGTGGCATGCACCAAACAACCAGTCATTAATCCTGCTACGGTGGCAATACCATATTTTTTACCATTGGTAATGCTTTGCACCAAAACAAAGATGTTATCGGGACCGGGTGAAATTGCCAATATCGCGGTAGCAAAAACAAAAGTAACTAATACATCGTAATACAATGGCGATCAATTTTTGGAGTTAAAAAGCTCTTAAGTTATTGTATATTTGATGTTAAAAATAGAGATAATTTTTCATTTATTCTTAACATCAAAGTACATCCTATAACAAAACATCCCTATGAAAGCATTTATAACCCTTAGCACTTTAATCATCTCCATCACTTTAATGAGCTTTAACAGCTCAAAACTTATAAACCAATCAGATATTCCACTTATGAAGACCTTAGTGCATAAAGACAGCTTGTTAAGGCATGTAGTCTTGTTTAAATTTAAGGAAGGCACCTCCAAGAAGGACATCGCCAAGGTTGAAGCCGCATTCTCCGCCTTACCTACCAAAATACCTCAAATTGTGGGTTATGAATGGGGACTAAATAACAGTCCAGAAGGGCTCGACAAGGGCTTTACCCACTGTTTTTTCCTGACTTTCAACAGTGAAAAGGACCGCGCTATATACTTACCCCATCCAGATCACAAAGCGTTTGGCGCTATCCTTTCTCCCCATCTTGATGATGTTACCGTTGTGGATTATTGGACCAAATAACAATGGATTCCCGATTTGAGTGGGTATTATCTAAGCGAATTACACTAAGCTAAATTGCTTTAAAAGTAGCTTCAAAATAAGCAAAACATTATTCAGTAGTGTTTGACTTATTTAAAAGTGCCTTATTGATTTGTTTGATTAACACGGGCCCTTCATAGACAAAACCTGTCCATAATTGTATCAAATCTGCACCAGCCTCTAATTTTTCGAGTGCATCTTCTGGAGAATGAATTCCTCCTACCCCAATAATAGGGAATGCTTTATTGCTCTTTTCCGATAAAAACCGGATCACCTCTGTACTGCGTTTCGATAACGGCTTACCACTAACACCACCATTCTCTTTTTGAAGATTTGTTGCCGACTTAAGATTGTCTCTAGAAATGGTAGTATTGGTGGCAATTACCCCATCTATTGCAGTATCCTTAACTATATCTATAATATCTAACAATTGATCATCCGTTAAATCGGGGGCTATTTTTAATAAGATAGGGCGCTCTTTAGCACTTTTGGCCTTAGCCAATATACTATTCTCTTTCTTTAAGGCTTTTAGCAATGCCGTTAAGGGTTCTTTATCCTGAAGCTCTCTTAATCCAGGAGTATTGGGAGAACTTACATTCACCACAAAATAATCAACATCGTCAAACAATGCCTCCAAGCAAATTAAATAATCCTTAGCCGCTAAATTATTGGGGGTAAGTTTATTTTTCCCAATATTCCCGCCTATTAAAACGCGATGTGGCTTTTTTAAATTCTTTACCGCATTTTCAACACCTCTATTATTAAAGCCCATTCTATTGATAATGGCCTGATCCTTCTTTAGACGGAACAGTCTTTTTTTAGGATTTCCCTCTTGTGGTTTAGGCGTTAGGGTTCCAATTTCTATAAATCCAAATCCAAAATCTGATAATTCGTTGTACAATTTGGCATCTTTATCAAAACCCGCGGCAAGCCCAACTGGATTTTTAAAGGTGAGGCCAAATAATTGGCGTTCCAATCTAGGATCGTTTATGGTATAAATACTTCTAAATAAACCGGAGAGACCGATCTTGGAACAGAAACGTACCATATTAAAGGTTAAATGGTGTACTTTCTCTGGGTCTAATTGAAATAGAAGTGGCCTAATGATCTGCTTGTACATAAAAACGAATTTGCGCAAAAATACAAACTACCATCACCAAAAGTTCCTCTTTAGCCGTAAATTATTAACATAATATGAAGCAGTTATTCCTGCGGCACCCTTAGTGGCTGTCGGGATACTTCCCGGCAAAGGGAAAGGTATCTTTGGTACTGCTTTTCATTAAACAACCCTAATAACTTAAGGTCATACTTTTTAAAAACAGCTTTCATTTTATCCTCCAAAACCTTGTATTTAGATGCCAAGGTCATTAAATCATCGGGCGTACTTTGCGGGTGAGTTTCAAAAAGCTCCTTTCTTTCGTCTTCCAACAATTGCGTCTCCACTCCTACTGCGGCCTGGTACTCTTCGAGTTTTACC